>JAISPE010000111.1 GCA_031275145.1 Prevotellaceae bacterium
AGTTCCGGAGGTAGCTTAAATCTTCGAGCAGGATATCGAATTTCAGCCAGCTGGCTTTGGCGAAAAGATTCTTTTGAGGAACTGTCAGATAAAAAAAATCTCTGCTGTAAACAAGCGGATTGCCGTAATCGTCGGAATTATCGTCGCTTATCGGATTGATGAAGCATGTCAGGCTGTCAGTATCGCTTTTTACCGTCATGATGTACAGGGGGGCTGTCGAAATTATTTTTTGCTTTTCCTCATCCCGAATATTCAGGTTTTGGTCGAACGAAATATTGTCGAAATAACTTAAATATGTATCCATTTTAAACCTGTTGAAGGGAATATTTTTGCCGTTTCGGTCAAACAGGGATATGCTGTCGGCTGTCTTTTCAATCGAAAATGAATTATCCGGATCTTCCATGTTTTCGATTTTCAGATATTTTATCTGTTCCCGGCTGTAAGAAAACAGGATATTGTTTTCCCAGAAAGCGGATTCCGTAACAATATAATCGCTGAAATCAATATCCATACCCGGCAGCTCCATGACGTACGGGTTCCGTTTTTCGTTCATCAGACCGATTACTTCCACATTCTCCTCACCGGTAAAGAGTAAATAATAGCTTTTCACGGCCTTTTTCCCTTCAAATACTTTTATCGAAATACCTTCGTCTGTTATTATTTTACTGGAATACATGGAATCATACATTTTAGGGAGCGGATACCGGACTTCAAGTTCGGAAAGTATTTTCTTTAAATTCAAAATATTCTGCATATTTGCCCTGAACGAAGCAACCCGCCATTCGTTTTGTCCGGTTTTTGACAGTACAGTGTGATTCTCTTTGTCGCTCAGCTCTATTCCGGTAATATTTTCCATATCCCGCACAGCAAAGTTCCTGCCGGAACCGTTGCAGGAAATAAAAACCGCACATCCCGACAATATGATAAAAACATGTTTCATGAAACACAAATTCATCGCGTCATAACCTTTTAAAGCTCTTCAAATCTTTTCATTTCCTCAATAACGCCGTATGCCGTAAGGTCGAAATGCGTTGGAACTATCGAGATGTAACCCTCGCTCAGCGCTGTTTCGTCCGTTCCCTCCGCTCCCGATTCCTCGTTGTGATAGTATCCTGTAAGCCAGTATAATTTTTCACCTGTAACCGGATTGGGTTTCATTATAAAATCCTCGTTCCATGAGCCTTTGTTTTGGCGACATACTTTTATTCCTTTTATTTTGCCGGCCGGCAGAGCGGGGATATTTACATTCAAGGCGATACCCTTCGGTATGCCGTTTGTCAGCGCTTCCTGCACGATGATTTTCCCGTATTTTACCGATGCCGAAAAATCCGCATTCAAAGAATGGTCACAAAGCGAAAATCCCATCGCAGGCATTCCCAGCATGGCCGCCTCGATTGCCGCACCCATCGTTCCCGAATAAATCACGCTAACCGAAGAGTTTGAGCCGTGATTTATCCCCGAAACCATAAGGTCGGGCTGTCGTGGAAGCAAACAGCTCATTGCCACTTTGACACAGTCGGTTGGCGTACCCGAACAGGCATACACCGTCAAACTTTCCGATTCCCGAATTTTATCGACAGTTATAGGAGTTGTAACCGTCAATGCATGCGATGCACCAGAGCGCGGAACGTCCGGCGCTACTACAAACAGATCGCCAAACGGCGAAAGCATCTCTATCAAAGCATTTAATCCCGAAGCTTTTACGCTGTCGTCATTTGAGAGTAAAATTAAAGGTCTCATCCGTGAAATCAAAATACCTTTTTATCCGTTCGCTGAACTATTTGCAGCAGATTGCCTTCGATATCCAGAAAATTGCGTATGCGTCCTCCGCCGACGGCTTCAAATTCGTCGCCTTCCCATTTCACGCCGGATTTGTCGAGCTCGGCTATTGCCCTGTCCATATCGCCGACTCTCAGTGCTAAATGTGACCATCCGGGAGTACAGACCGTTCTGTTTTGCCGGGGATTTTCGTCCTTCGGCATGATTTCGATTAGTGTCCGGTCGGGCGCTATTATCATATACACAGGTTTTTCTGTCTTGAGATACACTTCGTAACCCAAAACCTCGCAATACCATTTTGCTAATTTATCCACATCGTCTGCTGCAATCGCAGGGTGGTCTATTCCTGAAAAAACATCTTTCATAATCAATTTATTTATTTATGGCAAAAGAATTTTTTTGCCGGGTATTAATTTACTGTTTTTTGTCATATTGTTACATTCCAGCAGGAGATCCATATTAATATTGTACTTCTGCGTTATCGACCAGAAACTGTCTCCCGTCTTGACAATATGATATTTTTCTTTCGACGGAGATTTGGCGTCGTCCATGTTTTCGGTCTGTTTCGACGCTGCTGATTTGCCGTACACTGTGAGTTTTTGTCCGGGATGTATTGTGGATTTTTCCGTAAGATTATTCCACGCATAGAGATCGCTGAGTTTGACCCTGTATTTACCGGCTATGATACTTAAACTTTCACCCTGTTTCACCTGATGCGTTACCTGCTGCGAACCGGATATCGCAGTGCGACTGACGGCTTTGTTACTGCTGCCTTTGGCTATGGTCGCCGGATTGACCACTATGTCCGGATTGAAGTATTTCGTTTCGTTATGTTCATATATTTTTCTTTCGTTTTCGATGAAAGCGGCGGTATATTCCGAAGGTATCCGGAGTTCGTAAGTCCTTTCATTTCCGGGTATGACGTCGCGCCTGTATTGGGGATTCAATTTTCTGAGCGTCGCAACGGGAATGTTTATCGTATTGGATATCTGCTCGAAATGCAGCTTGGAATTGACCATAAACGTATCTGTGGCAAGAGGTATGTCTGCCGGCGCGGGAACTAACCGGTGTTCTTTGTAGTAACTGATTGCATAGTTTGCGGCGACAAACAGAGGGACATAATTTCTTGTTTCTTTCGGGAGATAGGGATATATTTCCCAGAAATCGTTTTTTCCTCCTGCTCTGGCGATTGCTTTAAGTACATTGCCTTCGCCGCAATTGTACGCAGCAAGCGCAAGTGTCCAGTCCTGAAACATTGTATACAAAACGCTCAGATACTTTGCCGCAGCGTACGTGGATGCTACCGGGTCGCGGCGTTCGTCCACATAAGTGTTTACAGTCAGTCCGTAGCGCCGTCCTGTTGCCAGCATGAACTGCCACATCCCCGTAGCCCCCATCCTCGAAACAGCTACAGGATTCAGCGCCGATTCGATTATGGGCAATGCTTTCATCTCTAACGGGATGTTATATGCGTCCAGTACCTGCTCGAAAACGGGAAGATAGTATTCCGCCAGTCCCAGCATTATTTCCGAATGTCGCGGATGTTTTTGCATGTAATAAACGATGTAGTTCCGAACGATATCATTGTAAGGTAAAGATATTATCGAAGGCATGGCCGAAAGTCTTCGGATATAAACCGAATCGGGCATATCTGCCGGCGGCAGCTCTTCTTCTCTGAACAGAATGATTCCGGTGGTATCGTACAGCGCTTTTTGTATAAGCCACATCATCGAGGATGTGTCCGTATCCGGAAGGATGTTTACCGTATGTCCGTTCTGACGTTTGTCCGTCTCCGTCACCGCAGCCGTCGAAACTGTATTACCGGTTACGGTTTCTTTATTGGGAGCATTAAATAACGCTTTCGGATTTATTTCCTGGGAATATGTATAATCCGGAAAAAGGAAAAGAAAAAACAAAACCGTCAGGCTCATCCCCGTCTTTCGGAGTTCTATTCTATTGATTATTCGTATCATAATATGTCCATTTCTTCTATATCTGTTTTAGAAAATAATTTCCAAAATTACTTTATTTTTTT
>JAISPE010000010.1 GCA_031275145.1 Prevotellaceae bacterium
TTGCTGTCTATCATCAGACGTAACTGTTTGTTTGCATAGATGTCTCCCTCCGAAAGAATATATTTCTCCAGTTCGAACCGCGAATACGGCGCGATGCTTTCACCGACAGTCCATGTTGCGGGATCATTTTCCCAAACGTACAGCAAATCAATATCCGACGGCTCTAATGCCCTGAGTCTAACAGTTTCACTTTCAAGTTTCATCTTACCGAAATTTTTTCGCAAATGTACACGATTTAATTATTATGAGATTTGAAATACATTTTTTGACAGAATTAAGATTCAGCCGATTTTTTACGTCTTTACGTTTTTTAATTAAATTTGTGACTGTAAATCTCCTGCTGTTTTTATCGGGAGAGATTAATATACAAATTATTAGTAGATGAAAATAAAATTATTATCTGTTTATTTAGCCAGTTTGATGCTGGTTATTTCGTGTGGAAAAAACTCCGTTACAATAAAGGGAAATGTTGCAAATGCCAACAACGGGTTATTGGAACTGTCTGTGAATACGACGCCAAAAATATTGATAGACACGGTACGGCTGGACTCTCTGGGAAAATTTTCCTTTAAATATAATTTTAAGAAAAACTCTTTTCCTGTATTTTTCACATTATCCGTAGCCGACAAATCCTTAGCTTCGCTTTTGCTTGAGCCCGGTGAAAGAGTACAGGTCGAAACCGACATTAAAAATCCGGCTGCATACAGAGTTTCCGGCTCCGAAGGCTCGCAACTGCTCAAGGAACTTAACGATAAAATGTTAAGAACAGCAGCTTCCGTAGATTCCGCTGTCAGAATATTTAATAAACTTGAAAATACTCCTGAAAAAGAAGAACAGTCCTCCAAAATCAGTAAGGATCTGGCAAATATCTTTACAAAACACAAAAGAGACCTGATAAGGTTTGTCATAAAAAACAGTAAATCGTATGCCGCATACACTGCTATTTATCAGACTTTACCTAACGGGATCGGTGTTTTCGGGAAAGAAAGCGACGCCCTGTATTTCAAATTACTTGCCGATTCGCTGGAGAAAAAATATCCCCGTTCGCCTTATGTCCTGCAATTGCGCGACGATTATAACCGTTTGATTAAGACAAGTAACATCCAAAATTTACTTGACAGTGCAGAGGAAACGACAGTCCCCGATGTCAGCCTGCCCGACCCGACAGGAAAACAGGTATCGCTGTCAAGTTTGAAAGGGAAGGTTGTACTCTTGAATTTCTGGTCGTCCAAAGACAAGGTAACAGCCCTGAACAATAACGAATTATTGCCGCTATACGAAAAATACAGGTCCGAGGGATTCGAGATTTACCAGATCTCTCTGGACGAAGACAGGGAAAGCTGGTTACAGACGATTAACACGCAAAAGCTTACATGGATAAACGTCTGCGATTTCATGGGAGCGAAAACTTATCCCGTAAAGATTTACAATATAACCAAATTGCCTGCAAATTATCTGATTAACAGAAATTACGAAATTGTCGGAAAAGATTTGTCCGGAGATAAACTTGAAGAAAAAATACGGGAAAACCTTTAAAAGATTAGATTTTGTAGAACTATAGAACGTAATAAGATGTCGAAAAATACAGGAAACAGAGCAATGGAAACTCCACTGATGAAGCAATATTACGGAGTAAAAGCAAAACATCCCGACGCTTTGTTGCTTTTCAGAGTAGGTGATTTTTACGAAACTTTTGGCCAGGACGCAATTAAAACAAGTGATATACTCGGCATTACACTGACAAGACGGGCAAATGTCGAACTGGCAGGATTTCCGTATCATGCACTGGATACCTATCTCCCGAAATTAGTCAGGGCAGGACAGAGGGTGGCAATCTGCGACCAGCTGGAAGACCCCAAAATGACCAAAACCATTGTCAAAAGAGGCATTACGGAACTTGTAACGCCGGGAGTATCTCTCAACAGCAATGTATTGGAGCATAGGGAAAACAACTTCCTGGCCTGTGTGCATATCGACAAGGTTTCTATCGGCGTCGCTTTTCTCGACATCTCTACCGGCGAATTTTATGCCGCCGAAGGAACAGCAAATTACGTTGATAAACTGCTGAGTAACTTTATGCCAAAGGAGATTCTTTTTCAGAAAGGAAAAGAATCGCTTTTCAATGAATATTTCGGACAGAAATATTATACCTACAAGGTCGATGAATGGTTTTTTGTCGCTGATTCCGCAAAGGAAAAACTCCTGCAACAGTTTCAGACAGCATCGCTTAAAGGGTTTGGAATCGAACAGCTGATCAACGGGCAGATTGCGGCAGGAGCTATTTTATACTATCTCGAACTTACTCAGCATAACCGGCTTTCGCATATCGTGTCCATCTCGAGAATAGAAGAAGACCGTTATGTCTGGCTCGACAAATTCACTATCCGCAATCTCGAACTGTTCGGCTCTGCAAACGAAAATGCCAAATCACTGTTAAACACAATAGATAAAACGATATCCCCTATGGGCGCCCGGCTGTTAAGACGGTGGATTGCCCTCCCGCTAAAAGAAGTTAAAACGGTTAACGACCGTCTTGACGTAGTCGATTATTTTATGAAAAATCCTGAAACGACGGAAATTATCCGCAGTAAAATAATCGAAATGGGAGATATCGAACGTATCATATCAAGGACGTCTGCCGGCAGAGTAACTCCCAAAGAAATAGTACAGTTGAAAATCGCTCTGCAGGCCTGTACGCCGATAAAAAACACATGCCTTGCGGCTGATAATGAAGTATTGCGGCAGACAGGCGACCGGCTGAATCCCTGTTCTGCAATATGCAGTAAAATCGACAGGGAAATTGTGCCGGAGCCGGGGCAGATAGGCAAGGGAGCAGTTATTGCAGAGGGTGTTAACAAAGAGCTGGACGGGCTGAGAAACATCTCGGCAAGAAGCAGGGAAGTTCTTGCCGAAATACAGCAAAGGGAAATCGAAAATACCGGAATCCCTTCACTTAAAGTAAATTTCAACAACGTGTTCGGCTATTACATCGAAGTGCGGAATACTCACAGGAGCAAAGTCCCGCCCGAATGGATACGTAAACAGACTCTGGTGGATGCCGAACGCTATATCACTGAAGAACTGAAACAGTACGAGGAGAGAATACTTGGAGCTGAAGAAAAAATCCTTATCATCGAGCAGCAAATCTATAACGATCTGGTAACAGCCCTGATAGAATATATCGCGCCCATACAGCTGAACGCAAGTCTTATCGGCCAGTTGGACTGTTTACTCTCTTTTGCAACGCTTGCTTCGACTTCAAACTATTGCAAACCGGTTATCAATAACGGTAATGTGATTGATATAAAACAGGGCAGGCATCCCGTTATTGAAAAACTTTTGCCTCCGGGAGAAAAATATATCGCAAACGATCTGTTTTTAGACCGTGACAATCAACAGATAATCATCATAACAGGACCTAATATGTCCGGCAAGTCCGCTATCCTGAGACAGACGGCTCTGATTGTACTTTTAGCGCAAACCGGCTGTTTTGTCCCCGCCGAATCGGCTACTCTCGGTATTGTGGACAAGATATTTACGCGTGTAGGCGCTTCGGACAATATCACGCAGGGCGAATCTACTTTCATGGTGGAAATGAACGAAACGGCAAGTATTCTCAATAACCTGTCGGATAGAAGCCTGATATTGCTGGACGAAATCGGACGCGGAACAAGTACTTACGACGGTATATCAATCGCATGGGCTTTGGTCGAATATATTCACGAGCATCCGGCCTCGAAAGCCAAAACTTTATTCGCTACACACTACCACGAACTGAATGAGATGGAAAATTCTTTCGCCCGTATCAAAAACTATAATGTTACAGTGAAGGAATTGAACAGCAAGGTTATATTCCTGCGTAAACTCGTGCCGGGAGGCGTAGCGCACAGTTTCGGGATACATGTCGCCCGCATGGCCGGTATGCCTAAAAGCGTTGTAACCCGCGCCGAAGACATACTCAAAGAACTGGAAAAATCTCATAATTCCCTGGAAAAACCCGTTGCAGACCTGGCCGCTCACAGGGAAGGACTCCAGTTGAGCTTCTTCCAGCTGGACGACCCTGTTCTCAAAGATATAAGAGACAGACTGAAAAAAATAGACATCAACAATCTAACCCCGGTGGAAGCCCTGAATAAACTTAATGAGATAAAAAGAATTACAGGACTTTAAAATGAAGAAATGTTTTCTCTGTTTATCGTGCTTCCGTAAGTCCCGCAGAGGTTCCCTTATTTTGTTGCAGGATAATCTGTTCATCGTGGTATTTTTAATTGTTTGTTTATAAATCATTACGGGAATGAATAACGGGACATATCGGCTCATAAATAATATC
>JAISPE010000051.1 GCA_031275145.1 Prevotellaceae bacterium
ACTTACTGATTTTAACTATATTTACGTATAAAACACTTTATAATAATTGACGCAAAGGTAAACAATAAAAATTAAACAGCAACACTTTTTTGATTTTTTTCAAAAAAAATTTTAGACTGCGCGCCGGGTACCCTTATTATTTCTCCCATTCGCCTACCTCCATTTCTTCGATTTTTCCTTCGTTTATATTGAATCTCAGTGCGGTGCGCATTCTGTGAAAACCGCTTATACCCGCCGCTCCCGGATTCATAAATAATAAATCATTTTTCTTGTCATACATGACTTTTAAAATATGGGAATGACCTCCAACCAGTACATTCGGTTTTTTTTTGAGAAAATTTGCGCCATCGGTCGAATATTTTCCAGGGTATCCCGTTATATGGGCAATGATGATGTTGAGATTGTCTCTCTGAATTTCCAAAACTTTGGGATAAACCGCTCTCGTTTCCGTGTTGTCAATGTTCCCGTGTACGGCGAACAGGGGCTTAAACGAAGCGATTTCATCGGCTGTCTGCAACGAGCCTATATCTCCGGCATGCCAGATCTCATCCACATTTTCGAGAAACCGTCTGAGTTTGTAATCGAAATATCCGTGTGTATCTGATAGAATGCCTATTTTCATGCGAAGAAATTTAATCCTGTTTTTGAGTTTAATGACTATTCTTTTTAAAAACCAGTTTAACACTGCCCGAAACAGCTCCAAGTATCCTGTTTATCATTACTTCGTTTAATGATCCCGACTTTCGTAATTCTTTTTTTACTGTTTCTTTGATTTCAGCATCGCCTGCCGTTAATATGAGTTTATCACCCGATATATTGGTCTGGAATTTTATGTAACCGTCGAACGTAATACAGGAACTCTCTATCCTGTAAATTTTCTTATAAATTTTATGGTCAGAGGTTCTGGTTATTGTGCACGAATCACTGTCAAAATGATATCTGTCGCCTATTTTGAACAGTTGATTCAATGTGTCTATTACTGGATAGTCGCCGCCATTAACGATATTAATTTCAGGAATTTCGGATATACTCCAGTCTCCTATTATCTCTTGTTGAGTAACGGGAACAATATTTTCTTTCTCTTTGGAGCAGGATAAAATACTAATACTTAAAATAAGTATACTGACTATGTTATATAACTTCTTCATTCTTTTCTAATCCGATTCCTTCAATTTATACTTTTTAATATAATTCATCCAATAATTGCCGCAAAGGTAATTCTTTTTGCGATTTGTCGTACATTTTTTTCAATAAAAATTTTCCGGATGCCATTTCTTCCTCTCCTGCAATGACTACGAACGGAATGTTTCTCCTGTCGGCATACTCTAACTGCTTTTTGAGCTTTACCGCTTCCGGATATATCTCTGCCGAGATGCCTTCGTTTCGGATTGCCTGCAATGCCTGCAAGCAGTAGATTTCTTCTTTTTCGCCCATGTTTACGAAGAGTACGCGTGTGGTTTCCAGTGAATTTTGCGGGAAAAGGTTTTTTGCAGACAGTACGTCGTAAATACGGTCGGCGCCGAAAGAGATTCCTGCTCCCGAAACGTTTTTCAATCCGAATATGCCGGTGAGATTGTCGTATCGTCCTCCTCCGCAAATGCTTCCCATATCAACATCACGGGCTTTCACTTCAATAATCGCTCCGGTATAATAGTTCAGCCCTCTGGCAAGCGAAAGATCCAGTTCCACTGTTGCCGAGATATTCAGTTGCTCTGCATAATTAAATATTTTCCTGATTTCGGCAATTCCGTGCAAACCTGTTTCGGAACAGGATAAGACTTCTTCCATCCTGTTTAATTTTTCTTCGTTTGTGCCGGATAATGACAGGATTGGCTCCAGGATTTTTATCTGTTCACCGGTGATATTTTTGCTGCGAAGTTCCTCTTTCACTGCGTCCAGACCTGTTTTTTCAATTTTGTCGATTGCAACGGTGATGTCTGTCAGACGGTCGCTCTGTCCCATTATTTCGGCTATCCCGCCAAGGATTTTCCTGTTGTTCAGTTTGACTGTTACATCAATGCCAAGCTTTTCGAATACCCTGTCTATTATCTGCAACAGTTCGGCTTCGTTGAGCAGAGATGTGCTGCCGATAATGTCTGCATCGCATTGAAAAAACTCTCTGTAACGTCCTTTCTGTGGACGGTCGGCGCGCCAGACGGGCTGTATCTGATAGCGTTTAAACGGGAATATGATGTCGTTTCTGTGCTGAACAACATATCGTGCAAACGGAACGGTAAGGTCATACCGCAACCCTTTTTCGCTGATCCTGTTTGTCAGCGGTAAAATTTTATCCCCGGACAGCAATTCCGCAGGCACATTCTGCAGGAAATTTCCGGAATTTAATATTTTGAACAGCAGTTTGTCGCCTTCTTCCCCGTATTTTCCCATAAGGGTGGACAGATTCTCCATCGCCGGAGTTTCTATGGGCTGGTAACCGTAAAGTTTAAATACATCTTTTACAGTATCAAAGATGTAGTTACGTTTTGTCATTTCTTCCGGTGAAAAATCACGCGTGCCTTTCGGTATTGATATGCTCATTTTAATTTCCTCTGAATAAATGTATTACTCCGGTATAACTTTTTCCGGAATAGGATTTGTCATCCCATCCTTCCCCGCTTATTACATAATAGTATACCCCCGTCGAACAGTCGGATCCGTTACCGTTCATTTTTCCGTTCCATCCTTCCCATGCCGGGACTTCTCCTTTATATCTGTATACCTGCATGCCGTTGCGGGTAACTATTTTCAAATCCATAATACGCATTGATACAGGCTCCTGTCCTTTAACAAAAGTAAAAAAATCGTTATTACCGTCTCCGTTGGGAGTAAATACGTTCGGCAGACTTTCGGGCGAAAAGGCTGATTTGGCTACATTTATGTCTTTTCTTTTCCTGCCGGCGTCAAGGGCATAACTGCTATGCAGGCAACCTGTTCGGGTGTTTTCAACATTTAGTTTTACGGGATATACTCCCGGTTTGTAGTCAATTTCGTCGGATACGTGTTCCGTATTGTAGCGCCATAATGTATCGTTTTGCAGGAAGTTGACGGTCTGGTCATTCAACCCGATCCATTCAAACCGGTCGGCATTTATGCTTTTGTTCTCCAGCTTCATGCGCCATAAAGCTTCTCCATCGAAATCAGTCGTAGGAGTAAAAACCCCGTACTCGTCCGGAACAAGCACATCGAACGCTGCATACAGACCCGTTGCAGGAATCGGTTCGGTCTTGTATTCTTCTGTCACATTGCCGAATACGTTTGTTATCTTTACCGAATAACTTGCTTCTTTTAAGGGTGCAGATAATCCCGGTACAAGCGGCCTGTCGGCGTCCGAAGGCTCATTTGCAGAAGATATTCTGGTAAGCATTGTATTATTTCTCTTTTTCCATGACTGCGGAACATTGGGCAAGCCTTCGTATATGTCCGTATCCGTATTCCATTCTACTGTGTATGTGTTGGAAATATATCTGGGCCGCACATTGTTCAAATCACAGAAATCATAATAATCGTATTCGAAAAGATTACTCCTGTTTGAGGAAGCATGCGCCGTAAGCTGCAAATATTCACAGTTTTGAATGTATGAGACGGAATCTATTACAGTGATATCATAAAATACCCATGCCCTGAATGTGTCTATTACTTCTGAAGTTGTTATCACAACCATGTATCCTCCTTCG
>JAISPE010000070.1 GCA_031275145.1 Prevotellaceae bacterium
TATTCCGAACCGGTATGGTGGGCTGGCGGAACACGCTAAATTTACAATTTGATTCTAAATAGACCGTTTAACAGGTTGCCCGGACTATCCGGACAGCCTGTTTTCATTAACCCGAGTCCTGGATTCCTTATTTTTGACAGAATTTATAAGGATACTGTGAAAAGCCTCATTGTAAGCTTGACCGATCTCAAAAAAGATATCCCTCTTTTTCGTCACTCTTTGAAATTCCGAATATTCATGTAATTTTGCATTATTATTAATTAAAAAATAATTGAACAATGACAGTTAAAAAAATTAAATGCAGGCTTTTTGCGGTTATTGCCGTATCGCTGTTTACCGGCTGTAATTCGGGCAGTAACATTAATATTGATTCGGTTGCATCGCCGAAAGGAACAGCAGTATTTCAGCCGGACTGGGATAATATTGCGAAAAATTATCAGTTTCCCGAATGGTTTGTTGATGCCAAATTCGGTATTTTTATTCACTGGGGCGTATATGCTGTCCCCGCTTTCGGCTCGGAATGGTATCCGCGTAATATGTACCAAAAAAATTCCTCCGAATTTAAACATCACGTAACTACTTACGGCGAACATACCAGGTTCGGATACAAGGATTTTATTCCGATGTTTAAAGCCGAAAAATTCGACGCCAGTCAGTGGGCTGAGTTATTCAGGAAGTCGGGAGCCAAATATGTTGTTCCCGTAGCCGAACATCATGACGGTTTTTCGATGTATGACAGCGATCTGAACAGCTGGAACTCCGTACGGAAAGGTCCGAAAAAAGACATCGTAGGACTGCTGAAACAGGCGGTAGAAAAAGAAGGACTTGTGTTCGGACTGTCGACGCATCGCGCTGAAAATGCATGGTTTTATAACGGAGGAATGGAGTTCCCTTCGGATGTACAGGACACGACCGTCACGCTGTACGGACGCAGGCTGCCGAATGAAAAATATACCGAAGATTTTGCAAGGGAATGGCTGGCGCATACTTACGAACTGGTTAACAAATACGAGCCGAAACTGATCTGGTTTGACTGGACTGTGAATAATCCCGTTCTTATGCCTTATTTCAACAAATTCCTTGCATACTATTACAATAATGCGCTCGACTGGGGTACGAACGTGGTTGTGAACACAAAACAGGGATATCCCACAAATATACAGGTGTGGGACATAGAGCGCGGCAAATCGGATAAAATGATGAAGTTCCCCTGGCAAACAGATACTTCTATCGGTAAAAAATCGTGGTCGCATGTCGATGGCGAAGAAAACAAAACTCCCGAACAGATTGTACACGATTTAATTGACATTGTCAGCAAAAACGGCGCTTTGCTGCTGAATATCGGACCGAAAGCCGACGGTACGATTACTGACGAACAGACATCCGTCCTGCTCGCGATCGGCGAATGGCTGAAAGTGAACGGAGAGGCCATTTACGGGACACGCTGCTGGAAAAAATTCGGAGAAGGTGAAACCGAATCGACAAAAGGCTCGTTTTCGGACAATACCGCCACCGCATACTCCGTGCAGGACATCCGTTTCACGACAAAAGGAAATGATTTTTACGCTATCGTGCTGAACTGGGGCGAAGAAGTTGTAATCAAATCGTTAAACAGCGAGACTGTCGCCGATGCAAAAATATTGAACGTACAGATGTCAGGCTCTGACGAAAAAATCGAATGGACTCAAACCGACGAGGGGCTCAAGTTATCGTTCCCGAAATCAAAACCGTGCGATTTTGCATACTCATTTAAAATCACTTTTGATAAAAAAGTGGGCGAACATCTCGAATCGGAAGCTTCCGACAGAATATTGAAACACGGTTAAGCCTTTTTTTGACAGAATTAACATAATTTTCATAATTTACAAATTCTGTTAATTTTGAAAATTCTGTTAATCATGTCAAAAAAGGAAATCATAAATCTAAATATATAAAATAATGGAATATAGAGAAACAGGAAAGACAGGAATGAAAATCTCCAGTATCAGTTTCGGTGCATCGTCGCTGGGTGGAGTTTTTCATTCGCTTAGAGAAGACGACGGGATTAAAGCCGTTCATACCGCTGTGGATAACGGTATTAACTTCATCGACGTATCGCCTTATTACGGGTATCTGAAAAGCGAAACGGTACTGGGCAAGGCATTGAAAACCGTCGAAAGAAACAGATATTACCTTTCGACAAAAGTGGGACGCTACGGAAAAGACGGCGTCAATCACTGGGATTATTCGGCGAAACGTGCAACCGAAAGCGTTTACGAAAGTCTGGAACGGTTGAATGTTGATTATGTCGATATTATAAACGTACACGATATAGAATTTGCCGACCTGGAACAGATTTGCAGTAAAACTCTTCCGGCGCTTGTTGAACTGCGCGAGAAAGGCGTCGCAAAACATGTCGGTATCACCAATCTGACGCTTCGGCATTTTAAGTATGTGATTGACCATGTTCCGGCGGGAACGGTCGAAAGCGTTCTCTCGTTCTGTCATTACTGCCTGAATGACGACGCTTTAACAGACTATCTCGACTATTTTGAAGAACACGGAGTCGGCGTTATCAACGCTTCTCCTTTTTCTATGGGACTGCTCACCGAGCGGGGCGCTCCGGACTGGCATCCTGCTCCGAAACCTTTGCAGGACCTGTGCCGGAAAGCGGCATTGCACTGTAAATCGAAAGGCAAATCCATTGAGCAGCTGGCTGTAAAATATTCCGTAAGCAATCCCCGCATTGCTACCACTCTGTTCAGTACAACCCGTCCGGAGGCTGTTTTACAGAATATTCGCTGGGCGGAAGAGCCTCTTGACGAAAATTTGCTGAGCGAAGTGAAGGATATTTTGGAATCACGGTATCGCGATACATGGTTAAACAGCTAAATTTTGATTTTTGATTGTAGATTTACGATTTTAGATTTTTGCTGATGCACACACTGTTCGCTGCCAATTTCGTGCGCAAGCAACAATCGTAAATCATGTTCGCGTAAGCAACAATCGTAAATCCAAAATCGTAAATCCAAAATCGTAAATAAAAAATATGGACAGACAAATAACCATTATCGATGCTCATGCGCATCTCTGGCTGTGGCAGGATACAGAGGTCAACGGATTGAAAATACAGACGCTTGACAACGGCAAATCGCTGTTTATGGGAGAAGTAAGGCAGATGTTACCTCCGTTTATAATCGACGGACGCAATACCGCCGAAATTTTTCTCTCGAACATGGATTATGCGCAAGTCTCGGCAGCCGTTATAACTCAGGAATATATCGACGGTTTACAGAATGACTATCTTTGGGAAGTCGAACAGAAGTATCCGGACAGGTTTCTGTGTTGCGGGATGGTAGACGCCCGTCAGCCAGGATATCTTGAACATGCGGAGGCTTTGATTAATCAGGGTTTCAAAGCCATCAAACTGCCCGCCGAACGTCTGATTATGAAAGATCGACGGGTGTTTCTGACTTGCGACGAAATGATGCGGATGTTTCGTCTGATGGAGAAAAACGGTGTTTTGTTTTCGGTAGATCTGGCTTCGGGAGCAGAGCAGGTCCCGGAAATGGAAGAAATTATTGCCGAATGTCCGGACTTGAGGATTGCGGTCGGTCATTTCGGACTTGTAACCCGTCCCGGATGGCAGCAACAAATCAGGTTAGCCCGTCATCCGAACGTGATGATTGAATCCGGCGGTATAACATGGCTGTTCAACGACGAATTTTATCCGTTTACCGGCGCTGTGTGGGCGATCAGGGAAGCAATTTCGCTGGTCGGCATCGAAAAACTGATGTGGGGATCCGATTATCCGCGCACTATTGCTGCCATAACGTACAGGATGTCTTACGATTTTATCCTGAAATCAAATCTGTTGACCGAAGAGGAAAAAACGCTGTTCCTCGGCGGGAATGCATGTAAATTCTACGGATTCGACAATCCAGTCCGTTTGCCTTACATTAAAAACATGTCGGAATAATAATAATAATAATGTCATAAAAAAATAATCATAAAAAAATGAAAGCTATACAGATAGTACAGGCGGGAGAAATAAAGACCGTCGACATACCTAAACCTTCAATATCTCCGAATGAAGTATTGCTGAAAATTAAATATGCGGGATTCTGCGGGTCGGATCTCAATACTTATTCGGGTAAAAACCCGATGGTAAAACTTCCCGTCATACCGGGTCATGAGATTGGCGCAGTGATTGAAGCCACAGGCGACGGGGTTCCGGCTCATCTGAAAGCGGGTGTTTCGTGTACCGTAAACCCTTACACGGCATGCGGAAACTGTCCTTCGTGCCGCAACGGGCGACCTAATGCCTGCCAGTTCAATCAAACACTTGGAATCCAGCGTAACGGCGCCATGTGCGAATATATCAGTCTGCCCTGGAACAGGGTTATTGCCGATTCTGCAATATCGCCCAAAGATTTCTGTCTTGTCGAGCCGATGAGCGTGGGTTTTCATGCTGTAAACCGCGGGGAGGTCAGCGATTTGGATACAGTGGCGGTCATAGGTTGCGGAATGATAGGCGCAGGCGCTGTTGTCCGTGCTTCGATTCGCGGCGCAAAGGTGATTGCAATAGATATCGACGATGCCAAACTGTCTCTGTCCAAACGTTTAGGCGCCGACTTTACCGTCAATTCCCGGACAGAGAACGTACACGAACGTTTGCAGGAGATAACCGGAAACTGCGGTCCCGACGTGATTATCGAAGCTGTCGGCGCTCCTCCGACTTATCAGATGGCAATCAACGAAGTAGCTTTTACCGGTCGCGTGGTATGTATCGGTTATGCTAAAACGGAAATTGCTTTCGAAACAAAATATTTTGTTCAGAAAGAACTGGATATACGCGGCTCGCGAAATGCCATGCCCGAAGATTTCCGCGCCGTAATGGAATACCTCAAACGCGGAACCTGTCCGAAAGAGGACCTTGTCAGCGGAATATATCCGCCCGACAGGGCGCGGGATGCGCTGGAAATGTGGAAAGCGAATCCGGGACAGGTGTTCAGACTGTTGATTGAATTTTAACTAAAATGGCGATTGTGTCGCAAGACCCTGAACACTCTACGGTGAAAATGAGGTTTTTTGTACTGCATTTGAACATCCCGCCAAAGGCTATTTAGGAGTCTTCAATAAATAAAGGTATCAATTATGGCATCCCGTTAGGGATGCATCGCTCGGTAGAACAGTCAATACATCCGTCCTGCATCCCGTTAGGGATGCATCTCTAACGGGATGCAAAACAGGACGGTATGGGTTTTCTACCGAGCGATGCATCCCTAGCGGGATGCTCTTTGCCCTGACTGCCATCAGGCAGGCCATTGATGAGATGCCGGAAAATAAATCCATAATTAATACCTTTATTTATTGAACGCTCCTTTGTACTTAGAAAAAGGTGTCGGTATCCGACTTGCCGGATAATGTCGTTGAAAAATCTTTGGCCGTAAATTAAACCGGCAGTTCAAAACACGACATTCCGGTTGCGACTTGAGAAGACCTTAGGAACACCTTAAGGAAACCTTAAGGAGAAATTCACGAGCGACGGAAACTGAAAGCTTAAATCTCTCCCCAACCTCTTTTCCTGCAGTTAGGAGTCTTCAATAAATAAAGGTATCAATTATGGCATCCCGTTAGGGGATGCATCGTTCGGTAGAACAGTCAATATATCTTGTCCTGCATCCCGGTAGGGATGCATCCCTAACGGGATGCGAAACAGGACGGTATGGGTTTTCTACCGAGCGATGCATCCATAGCGGGATGCTCTTTGCCCTGACTGCCCTGCCTGCCGGCAGGTAGGCCGTCAGGCAGGCCATCGATGAGATGCCGGAAAATAAATCAATAATTAATACCTTTATTTATTGAACGCTCCAAAGAGCACAATTCTTTGTGAAACCTTTGCGCGCCCTTTATGATAAAAATAAGTGGTAAAAACTCGTGTATTTCCGGATTGCTTCGTTCCTTACAGTGACGCTTTTCGTAAACAATATATTAAGAGGCTCTTCCTCTAACACCAAAGGTGTTAAATATGAAACTTCAGTTCGGCGTAGCCAATAACCCCGAGCAAGCCGACAGGCGCAGCCCGGGGATTCTGTCACCTCATCGTCAGAACTGCGAAGCAGTTCAACTCCTTCGGAGTTGAGGCGTGGGTTGCTGCTATCCCCGAACTGCACTGCGTTTGTTCGGGGTTATTCATATTGAAGTCCTTCGGACTTCCGGCAAGCGTCACTGCGCTTTCAGTTTCGGTACGAAACGGATATTTACAATGACGCTGATGGAAGTTCTGCTGCGTCCTGATGGAAATTTTGCTGCGTCCTGATGGAAGTTCTGCTGCGTCCTGATGGAAATTTTGCTGCGTCCTGATGGAAGTTTTGCTGCGTCCTGATGGAAATTCTGCTGCGTCCTGATGGAAATTTTGCTGCGTCCTGATGGAAATTCTGCTGCGTCCTGATGAAAATTTTGCTGCGTCCTGATGGAAATTTTGCTGCGTCCTGATGGAAATTTTGCTGCGTCCTGATGGAAATTTTGCTGCGTCCTGATGGAAATTTTGCTGCGTCCTGATGGAAATTCTGCTGCGTCCTGATGAAAATTCTGCTGCGTCCTGATGGAAATTGCTTCGTTCCTTACAATGACCCTTTTCGCAATATCCTTACAACAAGCTTTTTTCCGCCTCATCGTCATTGCGAGGAGCGTGCGACGAAGCAA
>JAISPE010000093.1 GCA_031275145.1 Prevotellaceae bacterium
ATTTAAAAAGAGCCGGATTCCCGGCTGAAGAAATAGCTAATTTTATCGGCGAGACTGTTGAAGACATAAATGAAATCCTCGAACACGACGAAGAAGCTGCGCATGCTGCCTTATTGCGGAAAATGGCTATTCTTGATTACAACAACGGCATATACGTTACAAAAGAAAGAGGTAAAAAAGATGGTGACTGGAAACGCAGTATCATAATCGCTATCAATCTGAAACAGGCCGGATTCTCGGCTAAAGAAATAGCCGGTTTTATTGGCAGGACTGTTGAAGACGTAAATAAAATCTTTGAAGAACAGGGATTGACATAAACGCATGAAAGACGCATTAAGAATAGTTTACATGGGGACGCCGGAATTTGCGGTAGAGCCATTGAAAGTGTTATTGGAGAAGGGCTATAATATTGTTTCGGTTGTTACTGCACCCGACAGGCCTGCCGGACGCGGACGCGAATTAAAACAGTCGGAGATAAAACGGTTTGCACTCGAACATGGTCTGCCCGTACTGCAACCGGAAAAATTACGCGACGAAAATTTTATCGAAACGCTGAAATCGCTGGATGCCGACCTTTTTCTTGTGGTGGCATTTCGCATGTTGCCGGAAACCGTATGGAGTATGCCTCCGAAAGGGACGGTCAATCTGCATGCTTCGCTTTTACCCGATTACAGGGGGGCTGCGCCGATAAATCATGCAATTATAAACGGAGAAACAGTAACCGGAGTGACAACATTCGTTATCAGTCATGAAATAGATACCGGAGAAATTCTTCTCCAAAGAAAAGTCGGGATAGGAAACGACGAAACGGCCGGAGAATTACATGACAAACTGATGATTGCAGGAGCTTCGCTGCTGCTCGAAACAGTCGAAAAAATAGAATCTTCCACTGTGAAACCGTTTCCTCAACCGGAGATACCGGACATTCATCCTGCGCCAAAACTGTTTCGTGAAACCTGCGAAATAGACTGGAATCTTCCGGCAGAACGGGTGAAGAATTTGATAAGAGGATTAAGTCCGTATCCGGGAGCATGGTGCGAACTGAAAAATGATGTAAAAACCCTGCAAATAAAGATACTGAAAGCATACGCCGATCCGGAAAAAACAGAAAACGAACTGCCGGGAACAATCGTTTCCGACGGAAAAAACTTTTTGAAAGTCGCCTGTTCCGACGGATTCCTTAATGTGGCGGAATTGCAGCCACAAGGTAAAAAGATAATGCCCGTCAAAGTTTTCCTGTCGGGATTCAGGGATATAAAATCATACCGTTCAGCAAAATAAACCGTCTGCCATGAAGAATAAAACGACACGAAAACTGTGGTGGGGACTGACTGTCATTTCGGCTGTCGTTTTATACTTCACTATAAACACGGGACACACAATTTTCGGAATCGGAATGCCGAAAGGATACGGTTTGCATGGCATAGACGTCTCCCGCTATCAGAAGACGGTAGACTGGAAATATCTGGAAAGTTTCGCCGACAGTAAAAACAGTGTAAAGATTTCTTTTGCTTTTATCAAGGCAACCGAAGGTCGCTCGATACAGGACCCCATGTTCAAAACAAACTGGGAAAATATCGGACAGACAGACATAATAAGAGGAGCATACCATTATTTCATTCCTACGCGGAGCGCTTTGGAGCAGGCACAAAATTTCATTGCCAATGTGGAACTTTCCAAAGGTGATCTTCCTCCCGTACTGGACATCGAGAAACTGGGAAGTCCGGGAGCGACAAAGTTGAGGGAAAATGTTAAGATATGGCTGAACACAGTCGAAAAACATTACGGCATGAAACCGATCATCTATTCATATATTGACTTTTATGAAAAGTATCTTATCGCTGATAAAGATTTGCGGCAATATCCCCTCTGGGTCGCCCATTATGACAAAAAGAAAATCGAATTTAAAGAAACGTGGATGTTCTGGCAGCACAGCGATAAAGGACAGATACCGGGAATAGATGAAAAAGTGGACTTTAATGTCTTTAACGGAAATCTGGACGAATTAAAATCTCTTTGTAAAAAATAGTTATGGATGAAAATAATTTTAAATCGGGATTTGTGAACATTGTAGGCAATCCCAATGTAGGCAAATCGACTTTAATGAATGCTCTGGTCGGTGAACAGCTGTCGATTATCACAGCAAAAGCGCAGACAACACGTCACCGTATTCTTGGCATTCTCACTGAAAACGGTTATCAGATTGTGTTTTCCGACACGCCGGGCGTCCTGAAACCCAATTACCGTCTGCAGGAATCAATGATGAAATTCGTTTACTCGGCAATAGGCGATGCGGATATTATTCTGTATGTGACCGATGTTGTAGAAAAACCGGATAAAAACACTGACTTTTTAGAGAAACTGAACAGTCTGAATGTCCCGATCCTGCTGTTAATTAATAAAATTGACCTCACAACTCCGGAAAAGCTGGAGTTGTTAACCGAAAAATGGCAGGGCTTATTACCCTCAGCGATTGTTTTTCCTGTTTCGGCATTGATGAATTTCAATCTGGATAATCTGAAAAAGAAGATTGTCCGGCTTTTACCTTATGGCCCCAAATATTATGACAATGACACTCTAACGGACAGAACTCTGCGTTTTTTCGCTTCGGAAATTATACGTGAAAAGATTTTTCTGAACTACCAGAAAGAAGTCCCCTATTCGACGGAAGTGGTTGTCGAAGAATTTAAGGAAGACGAAAATATCACACGTATAGAAGCGGTTATATATGTCGCCCGCGAATCGCAAAAGGGCATAATCATCGGAAAACAGGGACTGCTCCTGAAAAAAACAGGAACAGCTGCCCGTAAAAATCTGGAAACATTCCTGCAAACAAAAGTCTATCTCGGTCTTCATGTCAAGGTCGATCCCGACTGGAGAAATAATAACCTTAAATTAAAGAATTTCGGATATATTCAGGAGTAACCTAAATTGGAGAAAAAAGTTAATAACGATGAATTATTTAAGGTTCTAAATTGAAAATTGTAAAGATCGTCATATTTTTTCTCTTCGATAGAAATTTTGTTTTTTCTTCGCTAGACAAGGCATGTCCTGTTTCTAAATCAATCAAAACAACACTCGATAAACTTCCTTGAATAGAAATGAATTATTTACAGTTTGAAAATCGAAATTTGAAGACTTGGTAATATCAAATTTCTTCTCGCTAAGGCGTTATCAATAAATAAATGCATCAAAATAAATACTACAATCATGAATAATAATGCTTTAACATTAATACATGAACGCTCCTTAGTACCGTTATATCTTATTTATTATTTATTATTTATTTTTCATCACAGTTCAGACATTTCTCGGATGCAGCCGGATTATTTCTCTGAGATATTTTTGGTCGAGGTGGGTATATATTTCGGTAGTAACGATAGTTTCGTGACCAAGCATTTCCTGTACGG
>JAISPE010000287.1 GCA_031275145.1 Prevotellaceae bacterium
TTTCGGGCAAACACAGATTACTGTTTATTTTCAGGCCGGTTTTCGGTTTGTATTGCATATTTACGGCATTTGTCATACTTTTGTACAAAATTATTGAAACGCGAATAAATGGATACAAAAATTTTCGATAAGCTGAAAATACTCGCCGAAGCGGCAAAATTCGATGTTTCCTGTGCTTCAAGCGGGACGACGCGAAACAATCCCGGTAAAGGCATCGGCTCGACGTCCGGATGGGGTATCTGTCACAGTTTTACGGAGGACGGTCGCTGTGTTTCCCTGCTCAAAATCATGCTGACAAACTGCTGTATCTACGATTGCGCCTACTGTGCCAATCGCAGAAGCAACGATATTCCGCGCACGACGTTCAGCGTGTCGGAACTTGTTGAACTGACCGTCGAATTTTACCGCAGGAATTATATCGAAGGTTTGTTTTTAAGTTCGGGAATCGTTCGTAACGCCGATTATACTATGGAACGCATGGTACGTGTGGCAAAAGATTTGCGTACGGTACACAAATATAACGGATATATTCACCTGAAAAGCATTCCCGGAACGAGTCGCGAGCTGATTGCCGAAGCCGGTTTATACGCCGACCGTCTGAGCTGCAATATCGAAATGCCTTCGGAAGAAAGTCTTAAATTGGTCGCTCCCGATAAAAACTATCAAAGCATATATACACCGATGAGTTACATCCAGCAGGGCTTTTTGCAGGGTAGGGAAGACCGGCAAAAATACCGTCATGCACTGCGTTTTGCACCTGCCGGACAAAGCACCCAGATGATTATAGGCGCTTCGCAGGACAGCGATATGAAAATCCTGAACCTCTCCGACGCCCTGTACCGGCGTCCGGCGATGAAACGGGTTTATTATTCGGGATATATCCCGATAAACACTTACGATACCCGTCTGCCGGCGATCGCTGCTCCGCCTCTCGTTCGTGAAAACAGACTGTATCAGGCCGACTGGCTGATGCGTTTTTATCATTTCAAGGTAAACGAGATTGTGAACGAAGCGCATCCAAGTCTTGATCTGGACATTGACCCGAAACTGTCGTGGGCATTGCGGCATCCGGAAATGTTTCCGGTAAATGTCAATACCGCTGATTATGAAATGATACTGCGTGTCCCGGGCATAGGTGTGAAATCCGCCAAACTGATTGTAGCTGCCCGCCGTTACGGACGGCTGACTTCCGGAAATCTGCAGAAAATAGGAATAGTAATGAAACGGGCGCGGTTTTTCATTACCTGCAACGAGCTTGCAGCAAATACGGTGCATGAAACCGGACCCGAATATATCCGCAAAGCCCTGACAGATTCCGTAAATCCAAAGAAACGCAAGACAAACGACAGACAGCTGGTAATCGATTTTGGAGAATAAATGCTTTATTTTATTTACGACAATACTTTCGAGGGACTTCTGACCTGCGTTTTCGACGCTTTCAACCGGCGTGAATTTCCTCAGAAAATTGTGCGAACGGACACAGCGCTTCCTTTGTTTACCGAACCGTTCAGGGTAATAACCGACACGGACAAATCGGAACGGGTGCTGAACGCTCTCAAAAAGAAAATCTCTCACTCGGCTGTACGCATGCTGTTCGTCGATTTTCTTTCCGAACTCGAGGGGATAGAAACGGTCATTTTCCGCTATATCCAAAAGGCGGTGACAGCGAAAACAAGTATCGAAATGAATTTTGCCGACGCCGATGTTCTCGAACTGTCGAAAATCTACAGAAAGGTTATGCGTGAGGAAGAACGTGTCCGGCAGTTTGTACGTTTCCAGAAAACCGCCGACAATATTTATTTTGCAGTCATAGAGCCTGTCTACAATGTCCTGCCTTTGACCGGCAGGTTTTTTAAAACCCGTTATGCCGACCAGCAGTGGATTGTCTATGACGCAAAAAGAAAGTATGGACTGTTCTACGACCTGAACACTGTCGAAACAGTCTGTTTCGACAGTCTGGATATATCTCCTGCCGGAAATATAAATCCGGAAAAATTAGACGAATCCGAACTCGCTTTCAGAATCCTGTGGAAAGACTACCTGAAAGCCGTCACAATCCGCGAACGTATAAACCTGAAACTTCAACGCCAGTACATGCCCGTTCGATTCTGGAAATATCTGACGGAGAAAAACGGCGAATGACGAACGGTTAACGGCCGCCTATTCCAATGCCCACGACTTGAGAGCTCCGTTGTTTATCTCTATCCACATGCTTTTGCTCATGTGTTTTTCCAGATAGTGTTTGAGATACTGTTTTGTGTCTTCGCAAATTAAATTGTCTTCGACATTGAATTTATTGTACACTACCCCGACTATTTCGATTTTTGTATAACGGCATATTTCGAGCGTCAGCAAGGTATGGTTTATGCTTCCAAGCCTTGGCGATGTCACTACAAATACAGGGAGATTATTTTCCCTTATATAATTTAAAGTCGTATAACTTCCTGTCAAAGGTGTCATTATACCTCCGGCGCCTTCTATGAGCGTCACGTCGTATTTCTTTTGCAGAATGTCGGTAGCGTTTTTTATTGCCTTCAAGTCGATGTTAACATTATCTACCTGTGCGGCAAGATGCGGCGAAGCGGGATACGATAATAAAAACGGACAGGTTGTGCCGTCGAGATCTTCCGGCAGAAGCCCTGTTCCCATAATTTTTCTGTGGACTTCAATGTCCTCCGAGACGCCGTTTGCGCCCGTCTGAACGAGTTTCTGAGTGATTACACTGTGTCCCGTTTCTGCATACTCCTTTGCAATGTAACCCGTTGCATAGCTTTTACCTATATTGGTATCAATTCCTGTTACAAAAATTACTTTTCCCATTACTTTTTATTTAAAACCAGATAAACCGGATTATATGTTAATATTACTTTTGTTCCGTCTGAAAACATTTTGCCGTATTTGCTGCAAAATGACTTTAATCCCGATTGCGTTCGCATTATCCCCGAACAGTTTGCATTTACGCCGGTTCGCCTGAAATGCGAAAGTATTTCGGCCGGCGAATTAAAGGATACCTGTATTTCTTCGCCGGACAGATGCAGTATCTCGAAATACGGCGAAAATAAATCCCTCAGTATCTCCACAGAACAGTATTCGAGTCCTGTTCCGGTTATTTTCCGTATTTCCTTAAGGTTGTTTTTTCCGAATGTGGATAAAAACATATAACCTCCCGGCAAAAGACTTTGATGCGCTTTTTTCACAAATACGGAAAGATTGTCAAACCATTGAAGAGTCGATGAAGATACTGTCAAATCTATTCCGTGCGGAAAGTCAACCGACTGGGCATCGCCTCCGATAAACGTAAAATTGTTTTCCGGAAACAGATCGTGCATCAGCGCTCCGGATTTTTCATTTATATCGTTCAGATAATAATATGCATTCGGAAACAGAGGGATAATGTTTTTTGTCAGTAAACCCGTTCCGCAACCGATTTCGAGTACTGTTTCCGGCGTACGGGTATACAGGGCAGATATCAAGGCAGCAAGCTTGCCGGCGATTTCTTTCTGTGCATGGGCATTATCGTCGTATGTATCTATACTTTTGCCAAATTTACGTATTATTAAACTATTATTCACTCCGTAACAATATCCTCCTTCAAATACGGCGCAAAGTTAAAAATTAAAAATTAATTCCAAAACTGTTGTGCATTTATATACATTTATACAGGAACAGCCGCGTCTCAAATTATTCCCTCCCTGAGAATACTGTGGATATGAACCATGCCTTTGTATTCGTTGTTCTGCAGGACAATCAACTGCGTTATCGAACGGCTTTCCATGAGATTAAACGCATTAATCGCCAACTCGTCATAATCTACGGTTACCGGATTTTTACTCATAATATCTTTTGCTTTTAGATGTACAATATCCTTGCTTTTCTCCAGCATGCGTCTTAAATCGCCGTCGGTTATGATTCCTTCCAGCTTGCCGTTGTCCAGAACGGCCGTAGCCCCCAGCATTCGGGATGATATTTCGATAATAACGTCATCTAAAGCCGTGTCTTTCCCGACGGCGGGCTTTTCTTTGCCGATGACGTCGGCGACTCGGAGATACAGTTTTTTACCCAAAGAGCCGCCCGGGTGAACTCTTGCGAAATCCTGCGAAGAAAAACCTCTGAGTCTCAGCAGGCATATTGCCAGAGCATCTCCGATAACCAGATGCGCCGTTGTACTCGATGTGGGAGCAAGATTGTTGGGACAGGCTTCCGCATCCACGTATGCTTTCAGTCTGTAATCGGCCTGCTCTTCGAGATACGATCCCGGAGTTGAAACCAGAGAAACAATCCTGTTTCCCATATTTCTGATTAAAGGTACAAGGACTTTTATCTCGGGCGTGTTTCCGCTTTTCGACAGACAGAGAACAATGTCGTCGGGAGTTATTATGCCCAAATCTCCATGAATGGCGTCTGCCGCATGCATGAAAATGGCATGAGTACCCGTAGAATTTAATGTGGCGACTATTTTCTGTGCAATAATCGCACTTTTTCCCACTCCTGTGGCGACTAACCGCCCATTGCTTCTGAAAATCGCTTCTGCAGTCCGCTCAAAGTCATCGTCAACAAAAGAAATCAGTTTATCAATTACTTCCGCTTCCGTTTTTATCGTCCTAACTGCCCATTTTTTTATATCGCTCATTTTTGTCATCTTTTAAAATTAATGCAAAGTTAGCAGGATTTTTATATCTGTCAGGCTAAAATTGAAAAATATTGCGCCGTGCAGGGGAAAAAAGTTGCAGAAAGGAAAAAAGAAATAACTTTGTGCCATATAAAATTTACAGTTAAAGAAAAGAAAATTATTATCATGAATGATGCTTGCCGTCATGATTTGCGGATATGCCGGATGTCCCCGGCGGTAGCAGCAGTGGATGCAGATTCGGGACGCTGAACCGTAAACCGTAAGCTGAATATCCGGTATCAAAAAAAATCATACCTTTGTCACAAAATTTGTATGTCATGAAAAAATTACCGATAGGGATACAGTCGTTTGAAGATTTACGCAGTAGAGACTGTATATATGTGGACAAGACCGAAGTCATTTACCGGATCATCTCAGACGGAAAAGTTTACTTTCTTTCCCGTCCGCGCCGGTTTGGGAAATCGTTACTGGTGAGTACGCTTGAAGCGATATTCAAAGGCCGGAAAGAACTGTTTGAAGGCCTGTATATTTACGACAG
>JAISPE010000290.1 GCA_031275145.1 Prevotellaceae bacterium
ATGCTTCCGTACATCAATCTGTTTCCCAACTACGGAACCGCCCGGCAGTACGAAACGCCGGACTACGAAACTTATCTGGATGAGTATGTACGTATCTGTCAGCCGGATTATCTGTCGTATGACCATTATGCGCTCAATGAGAATCTTGTGCTTTCCGGGGACGGGTTTTACGGTAATCTGGAGACCGTGCGGGCAACCGCTCTGCAACACGGCATTCCGTTCTGGAACATCGTGATTGGCTGTCATTTTAGCGACGGTATGGCCTATCCGGGTCCGGCAATGTACAACATCCAGATCTATTCGACGCTGGCTTACGGCGGACGGGGCGTCGGTTATTACACCTATTACGAATATTCCTGGGACTGGTGTAACGGCTCCGTCTGCGATACCCGTGCGCCGGTTGTGAACGGACGGCGGACAGAATCATGGGATTATATGCGCGACATCAACATGCAGATCCATGCCCTGGCGCCGGTATACTGTACGCTGAAAAGCGTCAACGTGTTTCATACGGGCAGGATTCCGGTCTCCGCCCGCGGGATCGCTTCTTCTGTCTATGTCCGGTCTGCAGGCGACGGCGACTTTCTCGTGGGCGAGTTCGCCGACCCTGACGGAACGCCGTATCTGCTCGTCGTCAACAGAAACCTGAAGCAGTCTGTTCCGGTGAACCTGTCCCTCAAAGAAGGCGGTAAACTCATGCGTGTCGCTCCGGACGGTCAGGGGCTGAAACCGTTTGAAGGTATACAGGCTCAACTTGCGCCCGGCGCCGGCGCACTGCTGAAAATCGAGGATTGACCTCTCCCCCCTGCCCCCCTCCCACAGGGGAGGGGGCTGGACACGATGTGATTGCGGTAGCTTTGCTCTCGCCTTTTGCTCGGCGTAGTTTCCGGCATGGTCTGAACTCTCGCTCTCGTGTCCATTGTGTCTTTGCGGTAAATAAAAGATAAAATAACTGCGGTATTCCTGCGCAGGCGAAAAATCGCGACAGTAGCATTTTGCGGTATGATTTTAATTAAAACGCTATGGAGTCTTCAATAAATAAAGGTATCAATTATGGCATCCCGTTAGGGATGCATCGCTCGGTAGAACAGTCAATATATCCTATCCTGCATCCCGTTAGGGATGCATCCCTAACGGGATGCGAAACAGGACGGTATGGGTTTTCTACCGAGCGATGCATCCCTAGCGGGATACTCTTTGCCCTGACTGCCGTCAGGCAGGCCATTGATGAGATGCCGGAAAATAAATCAATAATTAATACCTTTATTTATTGAACGCTCCTTTGTAAATTATGAAAATTGACTTCGTCGAACTAAAGTTTGGCTACGCCGATTTAAAAATTCTGTCAAAAAAACCGGTAAATTTCAATTCGTAACTGTTCGGATAATAGACATTTTGAAAAAAAAGAACGGACAAGTCAGGTTTTTTTTCTAATTTTGAACTTTTAAACCAAATATTATATTATTGTGAAAAAGAAAAATATTATAGATAAATTAATAAACAGGGAGGTTATTTATCAACAGGGGATTTCTATTGACTGTGTAGTTTTCGGGTTTCATGACAGGACGCTGAAAATACTGTTAAACAAGTTTAACTTTTTCCATAAATGGATGTTACCTTTAGGATTTATAGAAAAAGATGAAAATATGGACGACGCTGCATATCGTATTTTGAAAAAAAAGACGGGTTTGGACAATATCTATCTGTATCAGTTTCATGCATTCGGCAATACATTGCGGTCGAAATCACAGGAACAGAGAGATATTCTTTCCAAAATGGGAATTGACGACGGAGAGCACTGGCTTGCACAGCGTTTTGTCAGTATCGGATACTACGCTCTGGTCGAATATTCCAAAGTAAATATCAAAACGAATGCCGGCGAAGAACTCCGGTGGTTCAATATCAACGAAATACCCTCACTGTATTCCGACCATAACAGTATTATCGAGAAAGCGCTGTCCGTTATCCGAAGCCAGATGCGGATTATCCCGGCAGGGTACAAGCTTTTACCCGAAAAATTTCCTCTGTCCGAACTGCGAATCATTTACGAAACAATACTTGGACGGGAGCTTGACAGACGCAATTTTCAACGCAAAATTCTGGCGTCGGGATATTTGATAAAATTAGATGAAATTCACAGAAAGACGGGGCGGAAACCGGCTACGCTGTTTTCGTTCGATAAGGAAAAGTGCGATAAAGCGCTGCAAAGCATAATCTGAACGGAAAGAAATGTCAAATGATTATTTTAAATTTAAACAGTTCACTGTCAGACAGGATAAAACAGCGATGAAGGTCGGGGTCGACAGCGTCCTGCTTGGCTCGTGGATATCTGTGAACGGTTCGGAGAAAAATGTCCTGGATATAGGAAGCGGCACAGGATTGCTGGCTCTGATGATGGCGCAAAAAATTCCCGCGGCAAGGATAATTGCCTGTGAAATCGACGGAAACGCATGTCGGCAGGCATCCGGAAACATCTCTGCTGCCGGATGGAGCGAAAGAATTACCGTCGTAAATGCCGACATCAAAACATATACGCAAAACTCAGGGAGTTTCGATTTGATAATATGCAATCCGCCATATTTCGAAAAATCACTGAAATCGCAGGACAGTAAAAGAAATTTTGCCCGTCACAGCGACAGCCTGTCTTTGTCCGATTTGACAGACTGTGTTGACAGACTGTTGAGCAATGACGGACGTTTCGCACTGATTGTCCCCGCCGATAAAGCCGGCACAGTAACCGAACTTGCCGGCAACAAAAAACTGTTCCCGATAAGACGGCTGAATGTTAAATCCGGTGAAACCAAGCCGGTAAACAGGGTAATCATGGAATTTAGCCGTATATTCCGGCCGCCGGAAGAAAATACGCTGACCGTAAGAGCCGGAAACTGCTACTCCGATGAATATAAATCCTTAACAAAAGACTTTTATTTACTTTTCTGACAGAATTCTTTTTGACATAATTAACATAATTTGCAAAATTAACAGATTTTGTAAATTATGAAAATTATGTTAATTATGTCAAAAAACAGGATTCCGGTTTTAGAACAAATTTTGCGGTTTTAACATTTATAAATAACTTTGTGCGTTAAAAATGTAAATGTATTATGGATACAAGTATTATAAAGTTTTTTACAGCAGGGATATTTTCCTTATTTGCAAGCGTTTCTTTCGGTCAAAATTATGACTGTAAAGCGATGGGGTTAAAAGGAAACGTGAAAAATATCAGCGAAACCCAATATAAGCTGAATGATATTAACCCCGGATTGAATGAAGTATTGCTGACAAAATTTTCTTTTAATAAAAATTGTCGTAAAACGGAAGAAATCACTACCGACGTGGGAGGAGACATAAAAAACAAACATGTCGTAACATACGATAAATCGGGAAATATTCTCTCCGAAAACAGGGAAACTCCGACCGTCAAAGGTTATTTCACCACAAAATACCGGTATGACACCAATAAACGGCTGTCGAAGAAAGAAATAAGCTCGAACGGGAAACTTCTTACTACTCATATTTATCATTACGACGACAGTGGAAATGTCAGGAGAGAGGAAATCCGGAAAAAACCCGGATACGATATCAGTGATGAAGAGGTTGAATATAAATATGATGAAAAAAACAGGCTTGTAGAGGAAACCCGTATCGACGGCAAGAAGTACAACAGGACGGTATATCAGTACAATGACAAAGACCAACTTGTTCGTCGTGCGGAACATAACGAACGCGGCGGCATCACTTACGAAACCGACTATACGTACGACGAGCTTGATAATTTGAGTACGGAAACTTCGGCTTACCGGGGAAACAGTACCTTTAACTATTCATACGTTTATGAATATGATACTCAGGGCAACTGGATAAATAAACGTTCTCTTTCCGACGATAAAACGTACTCTCTGCAAATCAGAGTTATTACGTATTATTAGTGTGCTGTTGTCCTGAAATAATGTTTACAGTATAATTAAGATGCCCGACAGGTTAAAGGAACTCAGAGAGAAAGGACTGTTGAGAGAGTTGAAACGGTTCCGGCAGGACGGTGTTTATCTCGAATATAACGGGAAAAATTATATTAATCTGTCGTCCAACGATTATCTTGGAATTTCGGGAATCAAAGATTTTCAGACAGAATTTTTCGCAAGTCTCGATGCAAACTCTTTCCATATGGGAGCTTTATCTTCGCGTTTGCTTACGGGGAACAGCGCCTGCACCGAAAATCTCGAAACTTACCTTTCGGGATTATACGGCAGGGAATGTCTTGTCTACAATTCGGGATACCACGCAAATACAGGAATATTGCCGGCAATTGCGGAAAAAAACGACCTTATTGTCGCCGACAAACTTGTACATGCAAGCATAATCGACGGAATCAGACTGTGCACCTGCGAATTTAAACGCTATAAACATAATGATTACAACGATCTGGAACGAATACTGGAACAGTATGCAGGCAAGTACAGGACTGTTTACATCGTTACCGAAAGCATATTCAGTATGGACGGCGACACTGCCGATCTCAAACGTCTTGCCGAACTGAAAGACAGATATAGGGCAAAACTGTACGTCGATGAAGCTCATGCGTTTGGAGTGACAGGCGAGTCGGGTTTGGGCTGTGCGCACAGTCAGCAACTTGTTCACAGGATAGAATATATTGTCTTCACTCTGGGAAAGGCCGGTGCATCGGAAGGAGCGTTTATTGTTTGCGATTCAGGGACAAAACAGTGGCTGATAAACAAATCGAGGACGCTGATATTCACAACTGCAACTCCGCCCGTAAATATCCTGTGGACACATTTCATAATCAAAAAGATTGTCGGAATGAACAGGGAACGCGAACATCTCCGGCAAATAACAGAACGCTTGAGAGACAGACTTGCCGGACATAATATCCCGTATAATATCCTTGGCAATACGCATATTATCCCCATAGTGACGGGCGAAAACGACAAATGTATAGCCCTGTCGGAAAAAATGCAGTCGAAAGGAATATGGGTCATGCCTGTACGCTATCCGTCCGTACCCGCGGGACAGGCAAGAATCCGGCTTTCGCTGACAGCCGCAATGTCGAACGAACATACAGACCTGGTTTATGAAAGTATTCTGGCATAAAAGAGAAGAAAATAAACAGCTTTTGCTTTTGTTCAACGGATGGGGTTTCGACCGGAAAATATTTCAGGATACGGACATCGTCTGCCACGATATCGTATCGGTTTATGATTATACGGACATAAAACCGGAACAGTTCGAGTTTACAAAACTGTATCCCGAAGTTAAAATAGCGGCATGGTCTTACGGGGTTTTTATTGCGGATTTTTTTTCGGACTTTCTTTTTAATGTGAAGAAAGCGCTTGCAATCAACGGTTCGACAACTCCCGTCGACGACATCAAAGGTATTCCGGTAAGGATATTTCTTGCGACAATGCAATCGTTTAATGCTGCTAACCGCGAAAAATTTTATTTACGCATAGCCGGAGGTTTGTCGGCGTACAGGCAAATCGCAGAAAAATTGCCTGACAGAGAGGTCGAAAATCAACTTGCCGAACTGGAATATCTGTATAAACTGTCTCTGAAAAACAGGGGAAACGGCTTGAACTGGAGTATCGCGGTAATTTCAACACATGACAGGATTTTTCCTCCTGCAAATATGAAAAACGCATGGGGCGACAAAGCCGTAACTGTGGACGGCGAACATCTTCCGGATTTTAACGGATTGCTGAGGCTGATATGAGAGCAGGCAGTTCTGTTCTTCATT
>JAISPE010000390.1 GCA_031275145.1 Prevotellaceae bacterium
TTATTAAATTACCGGCAAAGGAGACCATACTCATTAATAGACTCTCCGTCTATGGTAAGACTGGCCTTGATGCGATAATGACGCACAAAGTTATTTATTTTTTTGAATTAACCCGGTTAATGGGGTACTCATTACCCCATTAAACCGAACTGGATGCCGTTGATTTAATGCGGTAACGAGGTCTGTGGTTTATATAATATTTCCCTGCTACCGAGGTTGTTTTGTTTTAAAAATCAGGTAAAAATGAGGTTTTTTAACCGTTATATCTTATTTATTTTTTATCCCTTAACACGGTTTTTTTTTTGACATAATTAACAGAATTTTCATAATTTACAAGTCTGTTAATTTTGCAAATTTTGTTAATTATGTCAAAAAAAGAAATTCTGCCGTACACCCTGTTTCTACATGAATTGAAAATTATCATTACTTTTGCGCGATTTTATAAATAACTGATCAGTGAACATGAAAATTACTGTTATAGGCGCCGGGAATATAGGAGGCGCAATAGTGGAAGGGGCTGTAAAACAAGGATTTTTAACGGCTGCGGACATTGTCGTATCCGATCCTCATCCGAATGTCAGAGAAAGATTCAGCAGCAGGAATATTGCTGTCAATCATGTGAACAATAACGCTGTTGCGGTCGAAGATGCCGATCTGGTTATCGTCGCCGTAAAGCCCTGGCTTGTAGAGGTGGTAATGGGTGAAATCTCCGGCGCTATCAACCGTGACAGACAGGCGATTGTTTCGATTGCGGCGGGCGTTGCCTTTGCGCAAATCAGGCAGTATCTGTCGGTCGCAGACAGGGGAGAGGCGGAAATCTACCGCATTATACCGAATACTGCTATTTCCTTAGGTAAAAGCGTTAGTTTCATTGCAAAACACAACACGTCCGCAAAACACGACGAACAGGTAGATGCCCTGTTCAAGGCGCTCGGCGAGGTTTTTTACGTCGAAGAAGGTGAGATGACCGCATGTACTGCCCTCTCTTCTGCCGGAATTGCTTACGCATTACGGTATATCGACGCTGCAATGCGCGGAGGGGAAGCGCTTGGACTTGACAGGGATAAATCGTTGCAGATAGTAATGAAAACTGTCGAAAGCGCTCTTGCCCTGCTCGAAACCAATAACACGAATCCGCAAACGGAAATAGACAAAGTCACAACTCCCGGAGGCGTAACGTTGAAAGGACTTGACAAAATGGAAAACGGCGGATTTTCGCAGTCGGTTATCGACGGTTTGTTAGCGACAAAATAAACGATGAAAACGGAAGTCAAATACAAAAGAACGGTCGTAAAAATCGGCAGCAACGTGCTGACCTGCGACGACGGCACGCTCGACACCCGGCGCATGTCTTCGCTTGTCGATCAGATAGCGACGCTGTTTCGTGCGGGTATCGAGGTCATTGTCGTATCGTCGGGAGCGGTTGCCGCAGGACGCGGGGAACTCGGCTCGCGGGCGGCGTTACGGAAACTTGACCCCGTTTCTGCCAGACAGATTTTTTCGGCTGTCGGGCAGACAAAGCTCATAAACACATACTACAACCTTTTCCGTCGATGGGAAATCGACTGCGGACAGGTATTGACCACGAAAGAAAGCCTGTCTACACGCAACCATTATCTGAATCAGAAGAACTGTATGGAGACGATGCTCAACAACAGGGTCATCCCCGTAGTAAACGAGAATGATACCATTTCCGTTACCGAACTGATGTTTACCGACAACGACGAACTTTCGGGAATGGCGGCGGCTATGATGAACGCCGATGTACTTGTGATTCTCAGCAATATCGACGGCGTTTATAATGGCAACCCCTCGGCGGAAGACGTCGAGGTCATACGCGAGATAAAATCAAAAGATACCGATATTTCGGATTATATATTCACCGAAAAATCGCATTTCGGACGGGGTGGGATGATTACCAAGACCCGCATTGCACGCAAAGTCGCCGATGAAGGTATCGAGGTGATAATCGCCAACGGCAAACGCGAAAACATACTTGTCGATTTGATACTGAACCGTCTGTCCAGCGTTGTCTGCACCCGTTTTGCCCCCTCGCAGCGTCCCGTATCGGGAATCAAAAAGTGGATAGCCCACAGCAACGGTTTCGCAAAGGGGGTAATACGCATAAATCAGGGCGCTTACGAAGCCCTGATGCTGCCGAAAGCGACAAGCCTGTTACCCGTAGGAGTCGAAGCTGTGGAGGGTAATTTCGAAAAAGACGACATCGTGCAGATTGTCGCTCCGTCAGGCGAAAATATCGGGGTCGGGCGCGTGACAGTACCTGCCGACAAAGCCCGTCAGATAGCAGGGAAAAAAGGAGCGAAAGCGCTGATTCATTACGATTACATGTATCTGGATTAATTACGAATGGATGTACGGCAGAATTTCCTTTTTTTGACAGAATTTTCAAAATTTACAAATCTGTTAATTGACTGCGTCGAACTAAAGTTTCTGCAAATTCTGTCAAAAAAAAAGAATTATAAATTATGGATATGGGAATAGAATTATTAAGAAATGTTTTTGAAAAAGCGGTAGCCGCAGGCAGGGAACTCAACTCCTTGAACGAATCGACAATTAACGGCGCATTACTGAAAGTCGCCGAAGAAACCGAACTGCAATATGCCGCAATTCTTGATGCCAACCGCATGGATCTGGAACGTATGGACGTTTCAAACCCGATGTACGACAGGTTGATGCTTACGAAAGAAAGAATATTTGCCATTGCAGCGGATTTACGCAGCGTAGCCTCGCTGCATTCGCCGGCGGGAGAAATACTGAGCGAGACTGTGCGCCCTAACGGGATGAAGATAACAAAGATCCGGACACCGTTCGGGCTTATAGGCGTGATATACGAGGCCCGTCCGAATGTCAGTTTCGACGTGTTCGGGCTGTGTTTCAAGAGTAACAATGCCGTAGTGCTGAAAGGAGGCAGCGACGCCCGTTTCTCGAATGAGGCAATCGTAAACCTGATTCGCTCTGTGCTTGAAAAAGCGGGAGTTAATCCGGATACAGTGACCCTGCTCCCGTCCGACAGGTCGGCAACGGCTGAATTGCTCGGCGCAACGGATTATGTCGATCTGATAATCCCGCGAGGAAGCGCGTCGCTGATAAATTATGTGCGCGAAAATTCGCGTGTGCCTGTCATCGAGACCGGAGCGGGGATATGTCATACTTATTTTGACCGTTGCGGCGACATTGCCAAAGGCGCGGCAATAGTTTTCAACGCCAAGACACGCCGCGTAAGCGTATGTAACGCTTTGGACACGCTGATAATACATTCGTCGCGCCTGGACAGTCTCCCCGAACTGTGCGTAAAACTTGCGGATAAAAATGTGATAATTTATGCCGACAATCCTGCATACGAAGCTCTGGAAGGGAAATATCCGGCAGATTTGCTCGAACATGCCGGCGAAAACAGTTTCGGTACGGAGTTTCTTGACTACAAAATGTCTGTAAAAACAGTCGACAGCATCGGGGAAGCAATGAAGCATGTCGCAAAATATTCGTCGAAACACAGCGAAACGGTTATAACAGAGGATAGCGCGGCTGCAAATCTATATCTCAAAACCGTAGATGCGGCATGTGTATATCACAACGTCTCGACGGCATTTACCGACGGCGCTCAGTTCGGTTTCGGCGCCGAGATAGGAATCAGTACGCAGAAAATGCACGCACGCGGTCCCATGGCGCTTGCCGAACTGACAAGCTACAAGTATATTATCACAGGAAACGGACAAGTCCGGGATTAATATAATCAGAGAATTTCGTGGACAGACAACCGTACGTATATACCTGGGGCGATAATAGACGATTCAACAGCTATGCCGGATATTTCGGAAGAATATTCGGCGGAAGGGTACAGAAAGTCTCTATCGATGCGGGTTTTACATGTCCGAACAGGGACGGCCTGCTGGGAAAGGGCGGATGTACTTACTGCGACAACGACAGTTTTAATCCTTCGTACTGTGTCCCGCGCAAATCTGTCACCGAACAGATAAGGGAAGGAATAGAGTTTCATGCCCGCCGTTATCGTCGTGCCGACAAGTTTCTGGCTTATTTCCAGGCATATTCAAATACGTATGCACCTTTGGAAACGCTGAAAAAAATATACTCCGAAGCGCTGGAATATCCGGGCGTTACCGGACTGGTAATCGGCACCCGTCCCGACTGTATCGATTCCGGTAAACTCGATTATCTGGCAGATTTGTCGAAGAAATATCATATCGTTCTGGAATACGGTGTAGAATCGTGTTACGACAGGACATTGAAACGCATTAACCGTAAACATGATTTCGAATGTTCGCGCAGGGCAATCGAAGAAACAGCGGCGCGCGGGATAACAACCGGAATGCATCTGATATTCGGACTGCCGGGCGAAACGGTGCAGGAAATGCTCGACGAAGCGGATATCATATCCGGCCTTCCGGTCAATTCCGTCAAATTTCACCAGCTGCAACTGTTGAAAAACACGGAAATCACAAAAGAATACATGCGCAATCCTTCCGATTTTCATGTCTTCGACGTGCCGGAATATATCGACTTCATGACCAAAATAATCGAAAAACTCCGGCCGGATATTGTCGTTGAACGTATTGCAGGAGAAGTTCCCCCAAAGTTTCTGGCTATACCGGCATGGTGTTCCCTGCGTAACGACCAGTTACTTTCTCTTTTCGAAAAAAATCTTGAAATCAAAAACACATGGCAGGGGAAAATGAGGGAGTTATGAGTGATGGGTTATGAGCGGGGACGCCGGAGTAATCCTGTCAACCGGGTGATGAGGGATTCTGTAAATTTTGTAAATTCTTTAATTCTGATTAATTTTGTGCCGTTAAAACATGTAAAACAGAAATATTATGAAACGTAAGCATTTATTAAACTGCGAAATAGCAGGATTTACCTATTATGAAGGCCCTGTTGTTTTCAATCAATTGCAGACAGGAACAGCGTTGCGGCTGGTTTTTGAACCGGAAAACCGGTACGATCCGAATGCAATCGCCCTGTATTTCGGAGAATACAAATTAGGTTTTATTCCACGTGTCATGAACAAAACGCTCAGTATATTCTTTGAACAGGGATATGATGATATTTTTGAGGCGATTATCAACAGAGTTTCACCCGACAGACAGCCGGAAGATCAGATAGGAGTGGTTGTGTATTTGAAAGAACGGGAAAAAGAAAGTGTGTGAAACATATCCCGATTAATTACGGATTACGGCCGTAATTCGTAATCCGTAATTAATCTGGCTCTTCCCTCGAAACACCGTTACAGTTGCCCCCATATCCATCGCTGTTCTCCGTTTTCGCTGATCATAAATCATTTGCCGGTCCTGTTTGTTGTGATATTTTTAAGGTATAACAGAGTATTGGCAGGTATCCCGAAATTCAGGAAATGAGTTACTGCTTTCTGTTTTTCAAAAAGTTGCCATTGTTTGTCATTCCAGAAAAACAATTCGTACGTATGTCCCTCGTATATTTCGGTTTGCTCAAGTTCGACAGTGATTACAGGCGAGTAAAACAAAAATTGCAAATTTTGTTAATTGACTTCGTCGAGCTAAAAATTCTGTCAAAAGAAAAATTGTCAAAAAACAGACGTTCATAAAAATTTATGTTACCTTTGCAAGGCAAAAAAACACATTAAATGCTTTTATACGGATATAAATATTTTGACTGTCAGTTTACTAAACCGTACCGCAAAAGGACGGGACAGATTCGTATATTGTGGATAAACCGCTATATTTCGGGGGGAAAGTATATACCGGATATTTTTCGGGTCGGTTTAAAAATCAGGTTGAATTAAAATATTAAATAAATATAATCATGAAAATAGACAAATTAGAATTATTCAAAGTACCGCCGAGGTGGCTGTTTTTGAAAATCACTACCGACGACGGATTTGTCGGATGGGGAGAACCCGTAGTAGAAGGTCGCGCCGACACGGTCGAAGCAGCTGTCAAAGAATTGTCGCCGTATCTCGTTGGGCGTGATGCCTCGCAGATCGAAGATACCTGGCAGGTGCTGTATCGCGGCGGTTTTTATCGCGGCGGGCCGATATTGAGCAGCGCTATTTCCGGAATCGACGAAGCGCTGTGGGACATCAAGGGGAAAGCGACCGGCTTGCCCGTTTACAGTCTGCTGGGCGGCTCGGTGCGCAATAAAATGATGGTTTACCAGTGGATAGGCGGTGACCGTCCTTCGGATGTTGTCGATGCTGCCAGAGAAAAACAGGCATCGGGATTGAAAGCCGTCAAAATGAACGGTACGGAAGATTTGGAATGGATAGATTCCTTCAGCAAAATCGACGAAGTCATCGAACGTGTGGCGGGTATCCGCGAAGCCTGCGGAAAAAATTTCGGAATCGGAATAGATTTTCACGGGCGCGTTCACAAGACTATGGCGAAAGTGTTGATGAAAGAGCTCGAAATCTACCGTCCGATGTTTATCGAAGAGCCTGTGCTTGCCGAAAACGGTGAATATTTCAAGATGCTGTCCGAGCTTGTCTCTACGCCAATCGCTACCGGCGAACGCCATTACACCCGCTGGGACTTCAAACACCTGTTTGAACAGGGCGCGGTGGACATCATACAGCCGGATTTAAGTCACGCAGGAGGCATTTCGGAGTGCAAGAAAATCGCTACCATGGCAGAAGCTTACGACATTACAATTGCGCCGCACTGTCCGCTGGGACCCGTTGCGTTCGCCGCCTGTCTGCAACTTGATTTCAACTCCGTCAATGCTGTGATACAGGAGACAAGCGCCGGAATCCATTACAACGTAGGCGCAGATTTGCTGGACTATGTCACAAACCCCGAAGTGTTTGAGTTTAAAGACGGATATATAGACGTGTTCGACGGTCCGGGTCTGGGCGTCGAAGTGAACGAGGAAAAAGTCAGGGAAATGGCAAAAATCGGACACAGCTGGAAAAACCCTGTTTGGCGTACCGAATCAGGAGTAGTAGCAGAATGGTAATCTCTTGATTTACGATCTCTTGATTTACGATTTTAGATTTACGATTTTAGATTTATTGCTTACGCACGCATGTTTAATCACATCAGGCGTAAGCAATAATCTAAAATCGTAAATCATAAGTCGTCAATCATAAATCATAAATCGTCAATCATAAATCATAAATCATAAATCGTCAATCTAAAATCTAAAATTAAAATGATGAAAGTATTAAGAGCATTTAAAGAAAAGCTTGTGAAAGGCGAGCCGGTATATGGACCTTTCATGAAAACACTTGACGCAGCGTTTGTAGAGTGTGCCGGTCATTCCGGTTTTGATTTCGTGATTCTGGATATGGAGCATGGACCCGCAAGTTTCTCCGATCTTCAGAATCTGATTCGCGGAGCGGAAGCTTCCGGAGCTGTTCCCGTTGTCCGCACTTATGATTCGTCCGAAACGGCTATCAGCAAAGCGCTTGATTTGGGCGCAAAAGGTGTGCAGATTCCACAAATCCAGTCGGCGGACGAAGCAAGGGAAGTCGTGAAAGCTGCCAAATATTTCCCGAAAGGCGAACGTGGCGTATGCCGTTTTGTGAGAGCGGCAAACTATTCGTCCACACCGCGTAACGAATATTTCGAGCTTGCAAACGAAGCCCTGATTATCCTGCAGGTCGAAGGCAGACAGGTACTCCACAAGTTAGACAGTATTCTGGCAGTCGAAGGACTTGACATCCTGTTCATCGGGCCATACGACCTTTCGCAGTCGCTTGGCGTTCCGGGTCAGGTATCGCATCCTTCGGTTATTGAGGCCATCACGAATGTCAGCGAACAGGCTAAAAAAGCGGGAGTTGTCACCGGTGTATTCTGCGATACCTTCGAGGCGGCGGCTCTGTGGCGCAGCGCAGGCATTCAATACCTCTCCTACTCCGTCGATGTCGGCATCTTCACCGAAGCATGTAATAATATTATAAATAATTTAAAAAGATAAAGGACAGTTTATGAATAATCTAAATAATAGAGCAAGACTGATAACGCCCGGGTATGTT
>JAISPE010000418.1 GCA_031275145.1 Prevotellaceae bacterium
TTTTTAAGCGGACAGATCGTAAGAAATGCATACGCGGGTCTGTTCGAGCAGCTGGAAGCGGAAAATAATCCGAAATGGAAAAAAGGAGAAAAACGCGAATTTTCGACCGAAGCGCAGGCAGTATTCGCCGCCGGCCGCGAACTCTGGCGTTATTATCATTCACAGAAAGACTGTAATGTAAACGCTTCGCTCTACGACATCCGCGAATATTTTCAGGGACGCGGCGACAGCGGCAAAATGAATGCCGGAAGCAGTGACGAACGGTATAACGAACTTGTCGGCAACCTGCGCGAACATCTCAAAACGCTTGCGCTGAAAATCGAACCGAAAGTCTATGAATACGGATTTTTGAAATAAATTATCGGGTGTACGATAGAATTCTGTCAAAAAAGAATTTTGCCGTACAAAACTGTTTGCCGTTTCGAAAGAAAATGTACCTTTGTACGGTAATAAAAAATATGTGCTGCTCTATTCTCAGGACGAATTTCCGGAAATAAAAGAGCCGGACAGGAAAAAGTCCCCGGATTTTTTCGATACGCTAAGCGCAGTGGAAGGCGAGCTGTTTCGGAATTATGTTACCAATTCACGAAAATAAATAACACTGTCTTATCCGCTGAACGGCACCATAAGCAAATATAAACAGAAAAACAGAAGTAAAACGATTTTCAGAACGAGCAATAAACATTGTCCGAAGGATAGATTCATACTTTTTTTGCAGGCAATGAACAGCAGCATTATAGAATATAACAGTCCGAAAGGAAGCAGATATTGCCGGTTGTTGAAGATATAACTAAGTGCATAGCACCAGAATAACGGGAAAAATGAATATACAGCCAGATTAAAGTTTCCCTCCCAGCTGATTTTCCGTATCTGCCTGAGAAAACGCAGAAGTATTGACGATATAAGTACGGTGAAAAACGGGATAAAAATCTCGGACACCCAGCCGGAAAAGCCTCTCACAAGCGCCAGTAAACCGGGAATAAGACAGCAAATAAACAGAAATACGACTGTTTCTATCGTATATCCGGATTCCTTTTTCATTAACTCCCATGTTTTAAGCGGAGAAAACAGAATGCCTCTTACTCTCTGTTTCAGCTTTGCGAGATAGAAATTCATCTGTTACGACGATTATGAATTGTGGATAATGAACGTAAAGTGTTCATTATCCATAATTCAAACAATCAATAATATCTTCAAAAAGATTTTGCAATGGCAATAAAGTCGTCGGATTTCAAAGAAGCGCCTCCGATTAATCCTCCGTCCACATCTGCGTTTGCAAATAATGATTTAGCATTGGCAGGATTACAGCTTCCGCCATAGAGAATTGACGTATCACCGGCTTTTGCTCCGAATTTTTCGGCCAGAGTTTTGCGGATAAAAGCATGAATTTCCTGTGCCTGCTCGGGACTTGCAGTTTTCCCTGTTCCGATAGCCCAGACAGGCTCGTAAGCAATTATCACCCTGTCGAAATCTTCTTCGCTAAGATTAAATACGGTGTTCTGCAACTGTGTTTTAACCACTTCAAAATGCCGGTTGCTTTCTCTTTCCGCCAATTTTTCACCTACGCAAAAAATCGGGATCAAATTGTTTGCAAAACATTGCGACAGTTTTTTGTTAAGAGTTTCGTCGGTTTCACCATAATATTCGCGGCGTTCCGAATGTCCTAAAATACAGTATTTTGCTCCGGTATCGGCAATCATTGAAGCAGCCACTTCGCCGGTATATGCACCCGAAGTTTCGGCAGCGCAGTTTTGAGCGCTTAAAGTTACCCGGGATCCGTTCAGTTTGCCTGCGACTTTCGTTAAATGCGTAAAAGGCGGAGCAACCACAAGCAAAACACCTTCTACATCTTTTGATTTTTCGGCGATTTCAGCGGCCAGCTGTTCGCCTTTGGATATGGAAGTATTCATCTTCCAGTTTCCCGCTACAATTTTTTTTCTCATAATATGACAATATTTAGTTTTATTATTAATTTATTCATCTCCAAATAATTCTTTCAAAAGTTCCCTATACTCGGACAATATTTTCGATTTCGACAGAAAACCCACATACACACCCGTTTCGTTCACGACAGGCAGATTCCATGCGCCTGTTTTTTCAAATTTCATAATCACATTTTCCATTGGCTCGTCAATATGTATCACATCAGGTACGGGTTTCATCTTATCTTTCACAACAGTAGAAGAATACAATTTCGACTCGAACATCACATTCCTTATATCATCCAGAAAAACAACACCTTCGATATTTCCTTTCCTGCCAATCACAGGGAATATATTTCTTTTTGACGACGATACGGCTTTCACCATTTCACCGAGCGTGTTATCCGGATACACTTTGACAAAATCCGTTTCGACCAGATCTTCAGCTTTCAGGAGGGTAAGAGCGGCTTTGTCTTTGTTGTGCGTAAGCAAATCGCCCGATTGAGCTAACCGTTTTGTATATATGGAATACCGTTCAAATCCTCTTATCGTGATAAACGAGATAACCGAAACAACCATAAGCGGCATAAGAAGCGTATAACCTCCTGTTATTTCTGCGATTAAAAATATTGCCGTCAAAGGCGCCTGCATAACGCCCGACATCGTTCCTGCCATGCCGACCAGAGCAAAATTGCTTTCCGGAACTTCGTATATTCCTGAAAGATTTATCAGTCGCGCTACAAGAAAACCTGCTATTCCGCCCAAAAACAGTGTTGGACCGAACGTTCCGCCAACTCCTCCGCTTCCGTTTGTCAGCGACATGGCCAATACTTTAAATATTATTATACCGAGCAAATATAAAATGAAAAACCATGCTTTATCCTGCAAACTGTAAAAAACGCTTCTCTCAAAGATTTCGGCCGAGTTGCCTTTCATTATCGAAGTTAGGATATCGTAACCTTCCCCGTACAGCGCCGGAATGAAATATATCAGTATTCCAAGCGATATTGAGCCTGCTATCCAGCGATATATCGTATTTTTCACCAAAGCGATTTTCTTTTCCAGAAACAAAGTCGCTCTGGTGAAATAAAGCGAAACAAATCCGCAGAAAATCCCCAGCACAATATAGTACGGAATATTTCCCATTGCAAACGCCTTGAGCGAATTGCCAAATTCGACGTCAGAGCCTATCATGAGATACGAAATACCGCAGGCCGTTACGGAAGAAATCATTAGAGGAATAATCGACGAGAGTGAAAGATCAAGCATCAGTATTTCCAGCGTGAAAATAGTTCCGGCCAATGGCGCTTTGAATATTCCCGAAACGGCGCCGGCAGCCCCGCAACCCAGCAACAGTGTGATTTGTTTATAGTTGAGACGGAAAAACTTACCGATATTCGAACCTATCGCAGAGCCGGTCAGGACAATCGGCGCTTCTGCTCCCACAGACCCGCCAAATCCGATGGTAAAAGATCCTGCAATCATCGAACTGTACATGTTATGAGATTTTATCGAAGAATTATTTCTTGATATGGAATACAATACTTTTGTTATTCCGTGTCCGATATTGTCTTTCACGAAATATTTCACAAAAATAATCGTTATCAAAATTCCGATACCGGGATAGGCAAGATAAAGCAAACTTCCTTGCGAGACATTAAACCAGCCAGTGAGACCGCCTTTGACCAAATGTATTGCAGATTTCAGAAACACTGCCGCTAAACCACTGCACAATCCAACGGCAATTGCTAATATATATGGTATCTTATCCTGTCCAAACAACCTCAATTTAACATTAGCAAAGTTCCTTAAAGCCTCTATTATACTCATTTAATAAACCGCTCTTCTAAAATTGAGCGTACAAAATTAAGTAATATTTTCAATTCGGATTAATTGTAAATAAAAAAAGTGCCAATCTGATATTCCCCGCCATAACCGGTAGATTTCTCAACACAATATATAATCGGGGAAGAGATCTGATTGACACCAAAATAGTTCAACCCTATTCAAACTATTTTCTGAGTGCAAAGGTAAGGCATAATACCGGAATCCAAAGCCGTTTTTATGTTTTTTAACATAAAAATTTTATGTTTTTCAGCATGATTTTCTCCCGATGACAAGTGATTAAAATTGTCAAAACCTTAATTTATGTTAATAAAAATATGTTATAAAGCATAAAAATTTGACATAAATTGCCGGAAATTTCAATTTTTTTGCCGGAAAAATTTCGTGCCGCAACTGTCTGAACTGTGATTTTTGTCCCTGAAAACCCCGCTATATTCTACCGGTAAAAAGAGCATAGAGCTTACACAAATGGCTCTGTGCTTTTTGAGCCTTTGCGGTAAAAAGCGGTGAAGGCTTTTTGCAATTTAATTTTTTCATATAAATTTGCACCGGATAAAAATATAGTAAGTCGTTATATATGAGCAAAATTTTACAAAAATCCTTTGAAACGGAATCTTTTTCACGTGAAGAAGCTATGGAAATACTTAACATACCCGATGAATACCTTCCTCAGCTTCTTGACATTGTGTATTCCATTAGAAAGAAATATAAAGGGAACAGCGTAGGTATCCAGATACTTACCAATGCCAGAAGTGGAAACTGTTCACAAAATTGCGCCTATTGCGCCCAATCGCGTGATTCGGATGCAGATATAAATAAATATCGCCTTGTTCCGTACGAAAAACTATTGCACGACGGTTATACGGCCCACGATAACAATCTTTCCAGACACTGCATAGGTCTTAGCGGCATACGGTTTAATGATAATGAAATCAATCGGTTTGCAGAATATGTCAAAAATCTGAAAAAAGAAGTTGATACGCATATCTGCTGCTCTATCGGTTTTCTGACTCTGCAACAGGCTCAAATATTGAAAGATGCCGGAGTAAACAGAATCAATCATAACCTGAATACAAGTCGCAGTTTCTACACCAGTATCTGTACTACACATACTTATGATGAAAGGATTTCCAATATTAAGATGTTACAGAGCGTCGGATTTGAAATATGCTGCGGCGGCATTATCGGTCTTGGAGAGAGCAGGACGGATATAGTCGATATGCTGTTTGAAATAAGGGATATCAATCCGCAGTCCGTCCCTATAAATTTCCTGATACCGCTCAAAGGTACGGCGCTGGCCGATGCCGACATATCACATCTGTCACCGGAATATTGTCTGAAAATCCTGTGTCTTGCAAGACTTTTGCTTCCCAAATCGGATATACGTTGCGCCGCCGGAAGAGAAGTGTATTTGAAAGGTAAGGAAAAGTTAATGTTTTACGCTGTAGATTCGATCTTTGCATCGGGCTACCTGACTGCCGGAGGACAAAGCATCGAGGATACCATCAGACTCGTTACCGATGCAGGATTCGAGTATCGCATAGAATCGGCATAAACGGTGTGTTTTATATGAGTAAAAATATGGAAATAACTGTTGTCAAGATAGGTGGTAATGTCATCGACAAACCCGAAGATTTGACTTGTTTTCTGAAAAAGTTTGCCGCCTTGTCCGGCGATAAAATACTGGTACACGGAGGCGGCAAACTTGCTACGAAGCTTTCTGACAGGCTTGATATTCCGGCGAAAATGATAGACGGCAGGCGTGTAACCGATTCGCAAACAATAGAAATCGTGACTATGGTGTATGCCGGCTTAATAAACAAGTCTGTCACAGCGCAACTCCAGTCGTTCGGATGTGATGCCGCAGGTTTTTCGGGAGCTGACGCCGGCATAATAAAAGCAGTGAAAAGGTCTCCCGTTCCCGTCGATTTCGGTTTTGTCGGCGATATTCCCTGCGACGGTGTCAATTTGCAACGGCTGATGTCTTTCATCAATATGGGACTTGTTCCCGTATTCTGTTCCATAATGGCAGACAGTCAAGGCGTTTTGCTCAACTGTAATGCCGACACAATCGCTCAGTCTGTTGCGACGGCAGTCTCATCTGCCGGTGTTTCCGTAAAACTGATTTACTGTTTCGAAAAACAGGGACTGTTAGCAAATATCAATGACGATAATTCGGTTATTCCTCTGATAAATTCCGCTAACTGTGAGATACTCAAAAACGAAGGAGTAATTTCCGCCGGTATGATTCCCAAGATAGACAATGCTTTCAAAGCATTAAATGCAGGCGTAAAAGAAGTCGTTATAAAATC
>JAISPE010000419.1 GCA_031275145.1 Prevotellaceae bacterium
GCAAAATTGAGAAATATTGTACTTTTGCAGGAGTAAAATGAATGGCAATGAAAATTCTTATTATAGAAGACGAATACGGATTACTGAAAACGGTCGGGGACTTTTTGCTGGCAGAGAAATATGTCGTTGAGAAGGCTACCGACTATCATTCCGCAATGGAAAAGGTGATGATTTATGATTACGACTGTATTTTAGTGGATATTTCTCTCCCCGGCGGCAGCGGACTGCAGATACTCCGTGAAATGAAAAAGGAAAACAGAACGGGCAATATCATTATCATATCGGCAAAAAATTCGCTCGACGATAAAATCGCCGGACTGGATATGGGCGCAGACGATTATCTGACCAAACCGTTCCATTTACAGGAACTTCATGCGCGAATCAAAGCCGTATTGCGCCGTAAACAGCAGAACGGAAAACAAATATTGACACAGGGCAATCTGTCCGTAGATTTCGTACAGCGTCAGGTGCATGTTCAGGGCAAACAGTTAAAACTGAACAGAAAAGAATTTGATATGCTCGCTTTTTTCGCAATCAACAAAAATCGCCTGGTTACAAAAGAAGTTTTGGCCGAACATGTCTGGGGTGACAGTACGGATATGGCAGATAATCTGGACTTCGTTTACTCGCAGGTGAAAAACCTGCGCAAAAAACTGAAAGAAACGGGGGCGGACTTGACTGTCGAAAATGTGTATGGGATCGGATACATTCTCAGAGAGACGGGAGATGAATCATAACTGTTTTACGCATGAAGCTCATAAATTTTTTAATACTTCGCATCACGCTGCTGTTTACGGCAGTGATGCTGTTCTGGTCGGCAGTGTATTTCATTCTTCAAATGAAAGAGATACATGACGGTAACGACGAGGGGCTTACCAATCTCAAACAGGAATTTATTGCCAGAGCCAATGCAACGCCCGGATTCGTGGAAACGCTGAAAGACAGTGTGCTGTTTAACCTGATGATCAAAGAAATTACGCGGGAGGAAGCCGAATCCGTTACGGAAAACTTCACTACCACAAAAATCTATTTCGCTACCGAATCGGAGAAGGAAGAAGTCCGCATGCTCACTGCGGCCTTCCGCTGCGAACAAAACGGAAAATACTGGCAGCTGCAATGCTTTACATCTACCGTCGAAAGCGACGACATGATAAAAAACATGCTGTACCTTTTACTCGGACTCTGGACCGCCCTCGTCTCGACACTCGCTGTCGCAGGCAAGGCGGTTATTGCGAGAACAAACCGTCCTTTTTTTCAACTGCTTGACATGCTGAAAAAATTCCGTTTAGACGACAGCCGGATGATTAGTCTGCCGGCTACCCGGATTCGGGAATATGTTCAGCTGAACGAATCGGTGAAAGAACTGCTCGAAAATAATATCCGTATCTTTACCGAACAGAAACAGTTTATCGAAAACACATCGCACGAACTGCAAACACCGCTCGCAACAGTCACTGCCCAAATGGAAACGCTGCTCGAAAAGTACCGCGACGACAGGGAACTCGCCGGAAAAATCGCCGGCATACTGCGCATCCTGAGCCGGATGAAACGGTTAAACAGCAATCTCCTGTTACTTTCCAAAATAAAAAATAAACAGTTTACAGAAGCCTCGGCCGTCAGTCTGCGGGATGTGCTGGACACGGTTATTGCCGATTTTGAAGACTTTGCGGCATACAGGCAGATCACGGTAGAACGGGAAGGCGAGGCGTCGCCGATACTGCTGATGAATGAAGATTTAGCCTGTATCCTCTTTACCAATCTTGTGAAAAATGCCGTCGTACATAACGTACAGAACGGGAAAATCATCATTCGCTATGCCCCGAACTCCGTTACGGTAGCCAGCAGCGGAAACGAAGCGATAAAAGACGTGTTCAACCGCTATCAAAGCGAAAAATCGTCGGGACTGGGACTTTCTATCGTAAAATCCATTGCCGGACTGTACGGTATCGACCTCCTGTACCGCTTCGAAAACGGACTGCACTGTTTTGAAATAAAACAGGAACCGCACGCAGATTAATCATAACACCGCTTCGGTGAAAGAAAGGCGTACAAATATAGTCACGGTGGCTCACATTTTTGTGAAAAGCGGTGTCAATTCATCTCAACTTGACCTCAATTTTTTTTAATTTGACACCAATTTTCGGCTATATAATTTTTCTTCACTGTAATTCTTTTTGACAGATTCCCTTTTTTGACATAATTCTTTTTTTGACATAAATAACAGAATTTTCATAATTTACAAAGTCTGTTAATTTTGAAAATTCTGTTAATTTTGTCAAAAAAAGGGGAATTTTGTCAAAAAAAGGGAATTTTGTCGTACACCACGCAACCGGAAGAATCCAAAAATATTTCCGGTTCGCAACTGCAAATCAGCGTATTTAGTGTATTGTCCTGTCTTTTCACAGGAATATTCGTATCTTTGCGGGCGTAGATATTTGTGACAATATGGTAATCAGACAACGATTTGACAGGTTTTTCAGGAAATGCGATTCTTTTAGCGA
>JAISPE010000067.1 GCA_031275145.1 Prevotellaceae bacterium
CACTGATTTCGGGTGGTTTGTTCTGCGCTTTTTCCCCGTAAAATTTCCAGTTAAAAAAAAACTTCTAACTTTGCGACGTAATAACATTAAAATTGAGTATGCAAGGAGAACCGGACATGAGCACGGAAATTAAAAGCGTGGACAATATTTTAGAAGACAAATCGAATGAGATGAACGCTTTTTCATCAAGGTTGGACATTCTTTTCAACAGTGTGGAAGAAGTTTTAAAAGGCAAGGCAAAAGAACTCGAGTTAGTAGTTTCTGCGCTTTTAGCCGGAGGACATATCCTGATAGAAGACAATCCCGGCACGGGAAAGACGGTTATGGCGAAAACCCTGTCGCAGTCAATATCGGGCAAGAATGCGGAAAACGGGCTTTTATTCAAGCGCATCCAGTTTACGCCCGATTTACTGCCGATGGACCTTATCGGGCTGCATCTTTTCAACGACAGTACGAAAGATTTCGTATTCAAAAAAGGACCTCTATTCAGCAATGTCCTGTTAGCCGACGAGATCAACAGAGCATCGCCGAAAGTTCAGTCCGCGCTGCTGGAATGTATGGCGGAAAATCAGATAACGGTCGGCAACACAACATATCCGCTTGAAAAGCTGTTTTTTGTTATCGCCACACAGAACCCGATAGAAATCGAAGGCACGTATCCTCTTCCCGCCGCTCAGTTAGACAGGTTTTTCATGAAAATCCCGTTCGGTTACGTCAGCAGCGAGGCGGAACTCGACGTTTACAGGAATTACCGGGATATAGACAGGAATGTTTCCGAAGTTAAGACGGTTTTAAACGAAAACGACATTTTCGAACTCAGGAATAAAGTCGAGGAGACATTTATCCACGAAGAAATCATAAAATCCGTTTTGAACATCGTGAGCGCAACCCGCGAACACAAAGACATTGTCCTCGGAGCGTCTCCGCGCGGCGGGATTATTTTCCTGAAATGTCTGCGTGCGTACGCATTAGTCAATAAACGCAGTTTTGTCGTGGAAGACGATCTCTCCCGCCTTGCAGAGCCTGTGCTCAGTCACAGACTGATATTCAAGAATAAAGATTCGAAAGAAAATTCATTAAAAAATATAGTACATAAAGAGATTTCGAGATTAAGTAAATTAAATTTGTATTCGGATTAAATAATGCGCAACTTGCATCATATATGTTATAAGAGTGTCATTGCCACACTGTTTTTGTGTATCGCCGCAGGGGCGAACGCTCAGGTAAATTCCGTCAAACGATATGAAATAGATATCAGGCGGGAGGAGATGAACGTTTCCGGACCGGGAATCTTACCCAACGAGGTGATGCTGCGCGCCAAAGAATTTATCAGGAAGGACCCGGGCTATTATGTCGGATACATGTTTGAAGGGTTTTACAGATACGACAGGGCGGGAGATGTCGCCGGATACGTGCAGGCGGCAAAACCGCTGAAACAGGCTCTGGAACTGTTTGAAAAAGATTATGCTGTAACGCTGAGAGATGTATATTCTTCGGAGGGGGCATACGAGGAATACAAAGACCGGTTATATGACTATATTTATATCACCGACAAACTTATGGACTGTTACAGCAACATCGAGCGTCCCGATTCTGTTATATGGCTTTTAAACAGGTATAAATCATGGGGATTTCAGCACGATGAACTCGGCGCGGACAATTATATCGCATGGACATATCACAGAAACAGATTCTATACCTCCAAAAAATTCGACTTTCTCTACAATTCGGTGGAAGAGAACGAAATGGCGGCGCTGCATTTCCTGAAACAGAATCTGGAAAACATCAGTAAAAATGCCGCAAAAAACGAATCGGTAATAAGTTACTGGAAAATAGTCGGCGCCAAACTGAGCGTATACCACTATCTGTCGATAATATACAGCTATTTGCACAAACCGGACTCGGCACGGCTGTATTACAACTACATGAAGCCTTACGGCAGTATTTTCCCGTATAACAATTATGCCATATTCTGTTATACGACAGGTTTTTTTGAAGAATCGTACGCATATTTTTCATACGCAAAACAGCTTGAGATTTATGATAAATACAGACTTAAGGAATCGATTTATTACATGAGCATCCTTGACGCGATGAAAGCCGAGCCGCAAAAAAGCGTAAACGATTTATCGCTGTACATCAAACAAACAGGCGTGAGACCCGGCTGGGGCTGGTACAACATGGGTCTGGCAAGGGCGCTGATGTACAACGGACAGCTCGATTCGAGCATGATATGTATAAACAAGGCTGGAAAATTTAACGACATACATATAGGTACGACATGGGGACAGAATCATTACGCTTTCAGTCACAGTGTCCTGAAATTCGTAAACCTGCAAAGGAAAGAGGCGGCAATACGTTTTGAGGATAAATATTACTGGTTATCGCCGTCGAAATTAAAAAAACTCGCCGAAATCAAACTCGAACAGTATGTAACCCAGATGCTGATATTCAATCAGCTCTCGTCAAATCCCGAACGCACTGATGTTTATTACAGACTGTTTGCTTCCGAAGCGACAATTTCTTTCGACGAAATATTTTACATGCTTAAAGATTACGGCCGGAGCTATTTTATAAAAGAATTTGGCAAACAGATAGAAAACGACGAGAGAGACAATATCCGCAAATATTTTAAACTGTTTCAGGGTAAACTTTATCTCGAAAAGGGAGATGCACGCAGCGCACTGAAAATACTGGAAGATGTTTATGCTAAGGATTCAATGAGTGAAAGTGAATACGACAAACTGTATATGGCACGTTTATTCGAAGCGCTGGCAATGGCAAACGACATGTCGGGAACGGAGAGTAACTTCGAAAAATTCAGAAATCAATTCTATCAGACATATCCACAGTTAGTCCCGTACAGTTCTGTTAAAATGAAATTCAGACTGGAAATGCAGACAGATGACAGCGATAATTCCTCCAAACAGATTTTATCCGGTTTAAAAGGATTCAATATTGATTTTGAGACAGACGGCGAAAATTTACCGGCAGTGAAACTCCGTTTCAGCAAAGCGGATAACAAGAATATTGTAGAATACAGCGTTGAATCTGCATGGGGAACGAAAGTCGTCGAACCTTCGTCAATTACTTATACCGACACAGACGCTGCAAATGCGGCAAAAAAACTCGCGTACGCTATTTTCAATTTAAAAATATAAACAGTATCACGCTTCGCTTGCGCCTTATAATCACTAAAATAAAAAAATATTATCTGTTAATTGCCGATTATTAATTATTTTTTATACTTTTGCGCTCCCTTTTGCCGGGCTGTAAAGGCGTCGGCGTGTAATGGGGTCCGGGACAGGTTGCCCGGATTGAGTAACACAATTATAAAATATTAAAAAAAAATGAAAAGAATTGAATTGGAAGGAACATTAAGAACCGGTCTCGGGAAAAAAGAAACAAAAAAATCGCGCAGCGAAGAGCAGATCCCGTGCGTTCTTTACGGTAACGGAATCGCAAATCTGCATTTCACAGTTCATGCAGGCAATTTAAAACCGGTAATTTATACTCCGGAATCTTTTTTAATAAATTTGAACATCTCGGGGAAAAGTTACCTCTCGGTCTTGAGAGAGATGCAGTTTCATCCACTGACAGATGAAATACTGCATGTCGATTTCTTCAATGTCGATGAATCGAAACCTGTTGCAATAGATTTGCCCGTAATAATCGAGGGTAATTCCGAAGGCGTAAAACAGGGCGGGAAACTGCAGGTTTTAATCCGCAAAATAAAAGTTTCGGCGCTGGTAAAAGATCTTCCCGAAAATCTTGTTGTAGACGTTACCGATTTGGGTCTGGGAAAAACTGTCTTTGTAAAAGATCTTTCCTATCCGAATATCACTGTTTTAACTCCGTCTTCCTCGACTGTATGCCGCGTAAAAGCTACACGTGCATCACGCGAACAGACGGCGCAGAAATAAATTTGCAACAGGACAGATTGTTGCCCGTAATCCGTTAAAATGAAGTATTTAATCGCAGGCCTGGGTAATATCGGAAAGGAGTACGAAAAAACCCGTCATAATGCGGGATTCGAGATATTGGACGCTTTCGCAAAAGCGTCCAACATCGTTTTTACGACTGAACGTTACGGAGATCTCGCCGAAGCAAAATATAAAGGCAAAACTTTTATCCTGCTGAAACCGGGTACATATATGAATCTCAGCGGTAATGCCGTCAATTACTGGCTGAAGGCGGAAAATATTCCACAAGACCGGCTGCTGGTTGTTCTTGACGATTTGGCGCTCCCCGCCGGAACAATCAGAATAAAAAGCAAAGGCAGTGACGGAGGTCATAATGGATTGAAACATATCACTCAGGTACTTGAAAATTCGGACTATGCCCGCCTGCGTTTCGGTATCGGTAACGATTTCCCGCAGGGATACCAGATGGAATATGTCCTGTCTAAATGGACAAAAGCCGA
>JAISPE010000009.1 GCA_031275145.1 Prevotellaceae bacterium
ATTACCTCCCCGTAAAGATAGTTATATGCCAGAAGCGTATGCTGCGAACTGTTAAAATCTTTCATTATTTCCCTGCCCGCGGGATTTTTCTCCATGATTTCAAAATATTTATCCGTAAAAATAAATAGAAAATCCCATGCCTCATTCTTTGCATTTTCAATATCCTTTTTACTGATTTCAGGTAAAATACCGCTGTTTTCCATAAAACCTCCTTTTCTAAATGTTTACAATTACATTAATAAATAATATGATAAAATTTCCCGCAAAGGTAAAAAATATTTCAAAACAGTGAATTTTTTTCGATTAAACGAATATTGTCGCAAACTGCGCGGTTTTTTACCGCAAAGAACGCAAGGGGCGCAAAGTTTGCAAATATCGCCAATACTTTGCGCCCTTTGCGGTAAAAATTACGCCATTTACATCCGCACAACAAAAAACCTCATTTCCAGACATCGGCAGCATTTTTTTCCCATACAAGTTTTTTTCCGAATCCGAGTCTGTTATCCGTAAACTTCGTATAAGTGATTTCGATAATCCAGAGCGGAGTTCCGGACAGTATTGCGTATGGAAAGCGTTTGATATAAGCCGTTACTGCTTTGGTTTTCAATTTTCCGGAAGTCTCCGTCATTTTTCCGCAGAATTGCAGTCCCTGTATTTTGCCCACTGTTTCGGTTTCGAGAACGATTGAGCCGGCAACAGTTGGATTTTGAATCGCTTCTGTTATATGCCGCGTTTTTTTATCGGAAGTAAACACCAGACAGAATTCCTTTTCCAGCAGAGCGTAAAACATAGAGGAACAATACGGTATCGGGCCGGCGCAGGTCGCCAGAGTAAGCACATGGTGATTTTTAATAAATTCTATTACGGAAGAATCCGGCAGTATACTGTTCACCATTTCCGCGACTGGAGTTTTAACCGTGCAGCGCCCGTAAATGCGGCGGAAACGGTCACAAAATACATAACGTCGCGGATATCGATAACCCCGCGGCTCAATGACTTATAATGTTCGTTTATTCCGAGCGAGATTATAAGCGTATTGACAGATTTCAGCGAACTCATTGAAGCCAGACTGTCAAATCCCGTATATGCAAAAAAGCATAACGCCGCCGAAACAATAAAAGCGACAATCTGGTTATCGGTCAGAGAAGAAGCGAAAATTCCGATAGCCGCGTATGCCGAAGCAAGGAAAAACAGTCCTGTAAACGAGCCCCATGTCCCTCCGGAATCAATATTTCCTACCGGATTCCCGATAAAGTAAACCGTCGCATAATATATCAGGCATGGAAACAGGGAAAGCAGTATAAGTGTCACGGCGGCAAGATATTTAGCCATTACCAGCTGCATTTCGCTCACCGGATGCGTCAGTAGAAGTTCGATTGTACCCGTTTTCCGTTCTTCGGCAAAACTGCGCATCGTCGTTGCCGGTACAAGAAACAGAAAAACCCATGGAGCGATGAAAAACAGAGTGTCAATCGACGAATATCCTCCGTCTAAAACGTTGAACTCTCCCGGATTAATCCACATAAACCACCCCGTCAGCGCCAGAAAAACAACGATTGCTATGTATCCCGTCAATGATGAAAAAAACGATACTATTTCCTTTTTGTAAATACTGTACATGTTTCTCTTTTTACGTTACTTCGACATATCTGTTTAAAAGCTCTTTAGCCGCAACAAACGAGGAAATCCTGTCCGATACGACCCTGTCCTCATAATCTTTCAGCAGACTGCGGATTTGCGGGTTGGAATAAAAACTGTTTTGCAGAGCTTCGTTTATCGTTTCATACATCCAGAATTTAGTCTGTTCCTGACGGTTTGACTGGAAAAATCCGTTATTTTCTGTCAGAAAAAGATATTTGTTTATCGTCGCCCAGATCTCTCCCATTCCCGTTTTTTCTTTCGACGAAGCGGTAAGAACCTTGGGAATCCAGCCCGACGCGGCCGGAGGAAACAGATGCATGGCGCTCTGGTATTGGGCTTTTGCGAGCATCGCCTTTTCGACATTATTGCCGTCGGCCTTGTTGATAACAATCATGTTGGCCATTTCCATGATTCCCCGTTTGATTCCCTGCAATTCATCGCCCGCACCCGAAATCATGAGCAAAAGAAAAAAATCGACCATCGAATGTACGGCCGTTTCCGACTGTCCGACGCCTACGGTTTCGATGAAAACAGTATCAAATCCTGCCGCTTCGCATAAAATCACTGTTTCCCTCGTTTTGCGGGCTACACCGCCCAGAGAGCCTGCCGAAGGACTGGGACGTATGAATGCCTTGGGGTCGCAACTCAGTTCAATCATTCTTGTTTTGTCGCCGAGTATGCTGCCTTTCGAGCGTTCGCTGCTGGGGTCGATAGCAAGTACGGCAAGTTTATGTCCCCATGAAGTTATTTTTTTCCCGAATGCCTCGATAAATGTGCTTTTTCCTGCACCCGGCACTCCCGTTATTCCTATACGTGTGGATTTCCCCGAATACGGAAGACATTTTTCTATAATTGCCTGAGCCATCTCGTGATGTTCGTCAAGAAAACTTTCGACAAGGGTGATCGCTTTACTTAAAACGGTGATCTGTCCCTCCAAAATTCCCTCGACATACTCTTCCACTGTGAGCGGTTTTTTCCTGTTTTTTCTAATTCGGGCTATCGCATCCGGATTGACAACAGGCGGCTGTTCTATTCCGGGATTGACTGCCAAAGCGCTTTTATCCAATAATTCATCCATTTTTTATAATACTGTTGCAGCGGGCAAAATTAGTAAAATTTCACCAATTCAAATAAGGATACTCCTGTTTAAGTTCGAGTTCCTTCTTGTCGGTATTTTCAACAAATTTCCGGTATATGCCTGTAGACGTGTTGAAAGGCCGGTGAGCGCGGGCAAGATTCAGTTTTTCCACCTCTTTCATGATTTTACGGTCCCGCACGTCGATCATCGAATCAACAAATACCCGTCTTATACAGTCGATTGCCGTTTCCGACAGATGACACATGTCTTTTTCATAGAACCGGTAATCTCTCAGTTCGTCTAAAACGATTTCGTATGCCGGAAAATAGAAACACCTGTCGGGAAAAAGACTTGTTATCCTGTCAATTGCGAGAAGAAGAACGGATTTGCTGACTTGATTGTCGTGCGCTCCGTTTTTGAGATGCCTGACCGGACTTAACGAAAACACTGTTTTCAGTCCGGGCAGTATTTTTTCAATATCGTTAATAAACTCAGCGTACTGTCTCACAATTTCTTCTACGGAAAGACATTCGTGGATGAAATCTGTCGAAGGCAGTTTATGACAGTTGCCCACGATTTCTCCGGAAGTTTTCAACCGGAAAACATAAGCCGTTCCGAATGTGACGAACAGATATTTGGCGGAATATAAACTGTTTGCGGCAACCGACAACTGTCTGTTCATCTTTTCCAGCGCTTTTGTCCTGTCGATATCCGAAAACGAACTGTGAAAACAGAATGAAGACCATAACTCGTTGAATTGAAATAAATCTCCGAATGACAGCTGTTTTTTCTCCAGCAACATTCTCAAAGACGAAAGAATGGATGCCGGATTATATAAAGCGCCGAAAGGATTTACTTCACAGTGAAATTTTAATGATTTCATTGCATCGCCGATGCTTGACGCAAAACATGAACCTGTCCAGACAGACACATCCCTATACGTTATTCTGAAAGGATAGCAGGGAATTTCGACAGCGGTAAAAAAGAGACTGTTCCGATTCTGTCCTGCGGCAGAGCAGTTTGAACTGTCAATATTTTCCACGCGGGTAAGAATCTTTAATACCGATCTTGCTTAATGCTTCCTTTACATCTTTTGCTTCTGTCATGGTAGCAAAGAATCCTACAAAATATTTGTATTTCCCGTCAATTAATTTATATTTAACCTCCAATCCTAACTGTGTGGTTATTTTTATAAAGTCGGGCGACTTTAAATCCAGCGCTCCGCTTGATGCAATCTGAACAAGATACGGACCGTCGTTCAGGGCAACAATACCTTTCGGCGACTGCGATTGTGTTGTCCGTTGAGGCTGTTGCGCTGTCGTCTGGGATGTCGCCGGTGTTGATGTCGTCGCCGTTTGTCGGGGCGGATTTGTACCTGTCGCGCCTGTACCTGTCGATGCCGTGCCTGTATTTGTCGGCGGTTTTGTATTTGTTTGAGCAACAAACTGTGTGCCGGAATTTGCGACTTTCAGCTGGGAATATTCCAGCTCTTTGGCGGCATCGACTCTGGTCACAGTGTATGTGATTCTGTTATTCATTCTGCGCTCTTCTTCCGAGACAGGATTCCGTACCAGCGGGCTTTGGCGTCCCATGCCTTGCGGGGATACCAGTTGCGCAGGATTCACTTTCTTCGACAACAGATAGTCTTTGACCGTATTAACCCTGTATTGCGACAGAGTTTTCGCCATTTCCGACTTGTATGACACATCCACATGCCCTCTGAGATATATGATGCAGTGCGGATTCTGAATGAACACATTGGCAAGACGGTCCAGTTCCTTGTACGATTCTGTAAGGAGATTGGGTTTGTCTTCCTGAAATTTTATGTTCGGAATGATGATTTCCTTACCGATATCGAATCGCTGCATGGCAAAATCAAGATCGTGTCCGTTAGCCTTGTTATATTCAAATCGCTGACTGCTACTGGTAACGTGTACATTTTTAGTCTCCCAGAAATATCCTTTGGGATCAACCCTTACGGTGTAATCGGTGTTGCTTGCCAGATTCGAGAATTTATAGATACCGCTTGGATCAACATTTGTAGTCTGTTGCACTATTCCGTCGGCAATCAGAATTACCGTAACGTTTTCCATAGGCGCGATGGTCTGGATGTCGTATACTTTCCCCGAAATCACCGCAGCATTTCCCTGCAGGTTAAAATCAAGATTGATACCGTTTTCTTTGCTGAGTCTGGCAAACAGGTCTCCCGGACTGGTAAAAGTCTTTTCGGCAGGAGAATATCCCGGCACGGAAGTTGTTAATCTGTATGTTGTATTCGGAAGAACAGGAATAACAAAATCACCGTTAGCGTCGGAAACGACTTTGTTTAGCGATTTGTTTTCGATAAACAGTTCCAGCGAGACATTGGATATGGGCGTTCCTGTGTTTGAGTCTTTTATCGAGCCTGCAATTGTGAGATTGCTCGGAAAGCCCTCGAAACGGTATATCTCCGAGCCGCGTTTCGGTATTCTTGCACTGACAAGCAAGCCTTCGGTTTTGTCGAGCCGCATGTTCAGGTTATAGTCATCGGCGGTAGAATTGAATGGAACGCCTAGATTTATAGGCTTTTCAAATCCCGAACCTGTGATTTTGGACACGTAAATATCCAGCCCGCCCATTCCGATCCGGCCGTCGGAAGCAAAAAAGAAATAGTCGCCGGATATATGCGGATAGACTTCGTTCCCGGCAGTGTTGATGTTATCGCCGGCATTGACGGGCGTACTGTTCCAGACATCTCCCATTCTTGAGATGTACCAGATGTCGCTTTTACCCTTACCGCCCGGCATTGTCGAGGTAAAGTATATCCGGTCGCCTTCGGCTGTTATAAACGGATGACCGACAGGCTCTCCCTGACTCTGGACTTCGATTTTTCCGTTCTTTTCCCATTTATTATTGACGACGTGCATCGAATATATATATGCCTTTTTACCCTCTAAACGGGTATAATACGCCTGTCTCGAATAGGGATTGTATATCATGATTCCGTCGTCCGAAAAATCTTTCATCTTGCCCAGTTCCTGTATTTCCTTGGCACGGTTATAGTTTCCGTTCGATCCTGTCGCCATCCATACCGAGGTTTTGGCAAGACCCTCCTTGGTATATTTTTTCTTCTCCGGCTTATCGGGTACAACCCTGTCCGAATACTTGCTATCGCCGGTGTCTTCGCTTTCCTCTTCCTCGCTTGCAGACGAAACATTTCTTGTTGATGAAAATATCAGTGATTCGTTAAAATAACTTACTCCAAACTCGTTTTTGTTGGAATTGACCTTGTTGTCCAAAGCCACTATCTGGAACAGGGACAGGTTTCGCTGATTTTCTTTTGCAAACTTTACGGAAGCAATTTTTACTGCGACAGAATTGTCGCCGGGGTTTGCGAGGCTGTATGATTCGTAAGATGACTGCGCATCGTCCATTTTCCCGAGTTTCAGCTGGACATCTCCAAGCATCAAATATGCATCCGCAGACATATATCCCTGTTTGATAGCATCATTCAGATTTTTCTCCGCATTGGAAGCATCATTCAAACGGTAATACGATATTCCTATCCGGTACTTGTACAAGGCTCGTTCCGACGGGTTTTCTTCTTTTTCCCATGCTGCTTTATACATGTCTATTGCATTATGATAATCGCCGGCAGCAAAATATTTGTCTGCCTTTTTCGATTCCCTGTTTGCTGCATTCAAAGTGAATGAAAGCATTAATGACAATATAATAAACGTAATTCTCATTTCTTAATTTACTTTTAGAATCAAATGCAAAGTTAGGAAAATATCCTGAATTTGGAGTATTTTAATCTGTTTTTAACAAATATTATTGCACATATATTTATTTTTAACACAAAACAGAAGTTTATAAAACGATATAAACTGCAATAAATAACCAATTTATAATAATAAAGGCAGTTTTTTGTTCTTTGCCGTAAAAATAATCAAATGTTAATAGAAAAAAGTATAAATAAATTAAAAAAATATTAAAAAATTCAGTTTTGTCGAAATTTTAAACCCCTAAAACCTGACGAAAAAGTGGTTTATTTGCAACAAACCGAATCCGCAATGTCCGATTTTTATCCGGTACTGCTAACGGTCATATTATCACTATAATAAATCAGGAATAACGTTTTTAATATTCTTTAACAAACTTTAACAAACATTAATATGTCCGGTTAGGAAAATAGTGTTACCTTTGAAATAAAAAAATGCGTAAACAATACAAGTATGTGATAATATAAAAGTCTTATACATAAAAGATTAAAACATGCTGAATAAAGTTAGGGAGATGGAAGATTACTGTAAAAACATGAAATTCTCAAACAGTCAGGAGAAAATACAAGAGACGAACATTTTATTTTTTCAGGAAAATAAGTGTTCGGATACGGCAAAGTTATTATTTAATTCTATAAAAATCAGCTTAAAAAAATGAAAAAGAAAAAGATTTTCGGTAAGGAAGCAAAAATAATAATCGGAATAGTATTATTATCGATTGCGATAGTTCTTGTTCAGGTTTTGATTGGTATCGTAGTAACATTAATCTATTACTATTGATTCCATATACGGAATAAAATGCCGGAAGATATTCTATCTCAGGCAGACAAACTTTTTCCGCCTCTTTGTCATTGCGAATAACCGTACCGCAACGACAAGAGTAATGACGCTTTTCGCAATATCCTTACAGCAAGTTTTTTGTAAATAATACACTAAGAGGCAATTTTAGTCGCTGCCGTATCACTTTTTTACCGCTTTTTATCATTTTTTTTACCACAAAGGCACAAAGGACAGTTCTTTGTGAAACCTTTGTGCCCTTTGTGCCCTTTGTGCCTTTGTGGTAAAAAAATAAGCGTCATCAAACCTTTTCAGTTGCGGTACGAAACGGGTATTTACAATGACGCTTTTCGCAATATCCTTACAACAAGCTTTTTCCCGCTTCATCGTCATTGCGAATATCCGGTTATTTACAATGACGATCAGACGTTGGCAGACACTGTCATGTTAATCATATCAATCACAAAAATCACAGTTCAGACAGTGCATATTTAAACTTTAAGTTCATCGGCAATCCTTCGGCAATCCTTCGGTGATCCTTCGGTGATCCTTCGGTGATCCTTCGGTGATCCTTCGGTGATCCTTCGGTGGTCCTTCGATGGTCTTTTGGCGCTTTTTTTAACTTTCAGTTCAACTATGGTTTTTGATTCTTCCAGTAAGTGTCATCATGCCTTTTCAGTTGCGGTACGAAACGTACGGCATGTCGCGTATTGCTTCTTCGGCAAAATTTCATTAATCCTGATAAAGCAATCCTCTGTCGTTAAACTCAGTCCAGCAAGTCCGGGCGGAGGCGTTTTGTCCGTTCGTACGATTGTTCTTCTTTCCATTTTTCTATCTGTTTATGATCTCCTGAAAGCAGGATGTCGGGAACTTTCCACTGATTAAATTCCGGAGGCCGCGTATATACCGGAGGAGAAAGCAGGTTATCCTGAAACGAATCGGTCAGAGCAGATTCTTCGTTGCCGATTGCATTGGGAATCAACCTTGTGATTGCATCTATCAGCACCGCGGCGGCAAGTTCTCCGCCGGATATGACATAGTCGCCAATAGATATTTCCTTAGTTATCAAATGTTCTCTGACCCGGTGGTCTACGCCTTTGTAATGGCCGCACAGTATGATTATATTCTGTAGTATGGACAGCCTGTTAGCCTCCTTTTGTTTCAGCAGTTCTCCGTCGGGCGACATGTATATGATTTCATCATAATCTCTTTCCGATTTCAACTTTGTAATCAGTTCATAGATTGGAGCAATCATCATTACCATACCTGCGCCTCCGCCGAAAGCGTAATCATCAACCTGTTTATAATTCTTTTTGCCGTATTCTCTCAACGAATGCAGGCAGATTTCCACAACATTTTTCTGCTGGGCGCGCTTAACTATTGAATGATTTACAAAACCGTCCAGCATTTCCGGTAAAACGCTTATTACATCAATTCGCATAATATTTATATTGTCAGTTTATATTTTGACAGACGAAAAAAACTCTCATTCGAATTTCCGTTTTTTTGAGTTTCTTCGGAGTTTGTCATATCTTTTCTTCTCAAAAACAAGAGTATTGAACAGTATTTTCCCCAAATATTTTCCTCCCTCGAAATTAAGATGAGTATAATCCTTATTTGCTCTTGGAGGCTTTGCTTTAACCATTTCGACCATACTTCCGCTGCCTCCCATTGCCTCAAACAGGTTCCAGAACACGATACCCGTCTCTGCGCATACAGCTTTCTGATACGACACCATGGCCGGCGCTCCGGGCATCGTCACGTAGCTTCCGTTCTTGCGCATACTCCTGTCGCCCACGCTCAGCAAAAGAATATCGCTTTTGGGGAAACATTTTTTCAGATATTCCACCGTTTCCTGCATACCTTTCTGATATGACGAATAGTTCGTACGGTTAGCCGTCATCACATTCAGTCCGTATTGCAGGATAATCAAATCATAAGCAAGCAGGCTGTCTGTCTGTTTCAGTATATCTTCGGATAAAAGTTTCAAGCTTGTACCGGGCGTTCCGCGCAGCGAAAAATTATCGACAATCACTCCCGACCTGTCCTGCAAGGAAATACCGTGGACATATAAATTCCGGTTATCGGACAGGAAGTTAAATTGAATAGCGCCTATCGAATCGGCGTAGATATCATACCTTGAAATTTTGGGAGACGCTTTCAAGTGTACGGTTTTCGCTTCCTTTTCCCCGTTAATCCGGTACGAAACAGTTGCTTCGCCTTCGTACAGACGGTACAGCAGACTCGCCTGTCTGAAAAATTCAAGATGAGGCAGTTGCACTCCGGAATATTTGACCCATGCATCTTTGTTCGGACGAAAACAGTGGCCGGCTATCCCCATTTTCGAATAGTCCTGCGATTCGGTGATACACCGATTTTCCCAACCGCTAAAACTGTGTTTTACAGTCTTTCTGAACGAAGCTGTCTGCGACGCGGGCGGTACAATACCAACGCCTTTGCCTCCATATTCGTCCTGCAGGTTACTGCGTAAATCGGCGCTGAAAATATCGCCTTCGATATACGAATCACCGAAAAAAGCCACTCTCACAGGTTTGCGGGATCTTGAATCCAGCGCTTTGAAGAAATTATCCAGCCCGTCCTTATTTGGGGAACAGTCTTCGAAACAGACCATTCCCGGAGGGCAGGGTATATCCTGTTTTGGCAGAGGAAGAGGCAGAATCACAGGCATAGGAACATCTGCCGGAGACGGCAGAGTATCTTTGCGAATATCGGATAATATATCTATTTTACGGATATTTAAACGGTTGATTATCTTCTCGGGGACAAACTGCAACAGCAATAAGACAGCAATAACAAAACACGTTATATATAAAGAATATTTTATGTAATTTTTATCCATTTTCAATAATTGACATCACGGGCGCAAAAGTAACAATTAATTGTTTTTCATGAAAAATAAGTATGAAAGTGGTTTTCCGTCAATGTATAACTGCCGTATAATGCAGTCCGTTCAAAAAAAATATTATTTATAACGGAATAATGTTTACCTTTGCGGGAATTTTTGTTTTTTCAAATTTGAAACAATTATAGATATAAATATTTTAAAATTAAAATTAAAAATGGCTAAAATAGATTTGACAAAGTATGGAATTGACGGCAATATCGAAATTGCATACAATCCTACTTACGAGCAGTTCTTCAAGGCAGAGACAGACCCTGCAAATGAAGGATTTGAAAAAGGAGAACTGACCTCGACAGGCGCTGTTTCCGTTAAAACGGGCGTTTTCACAGGACGTTCTCCAAAAGACCGTTACATTGTAAAGGATTCTGTTACGGAAAATACAATCTGGTGGGACGGAAATATTAACAAACCCGTCGGCGTGGATGTATGGAATGATTTGAAGGCTTTATCGATTAAACAGTTAAACACTGCGAAGAAACTGTATGTGGTAGACACTTTCTGCGGAACTAACGTCGATACACGAATGAAAGTCCGCTTTATTATGGAAGTTGCATGGCAGGCGCATTTTGTTACCAACATGTTCATTCGCCCTTCGCTGTATGAACTTGAACATTACGGAGAGCCCGATTTTGTTGTGTTCAACTCGTCGAAAATAACAAACCCGAAATGGAAAGAACACAAGCTTAATTCGGAAGTGTTCGTTCTCTTCAATCTGACGGAAAAAGAACAGATTATCGGCGGCACATGGTATGGAGGCGAAATGAAAAAAGGCATGTTCTCAATGATGAACTACTATTTACCGCTGAAAGGCATGGCATCCATGCACTGTTCGGCAAACGTGGGCGAAAAGGGCGATGTCGCTATATTTTTCGGCCTTTCGGGAACAGGAAAAACAACGCTTTCCGCCGACCCGAAACGTTATCTGATCGGTGACGACGAGCATGGCTGGGACGACAACGGAGTATTCAACTACGAAGGCGGCTGTTACGCCAAAGTCATCAACCTGAGCGAAGAAAACGAGCCCGATATCTGGAGAGCAATCAAGCGTGACGCTTTGCTGGAAAACGTTGTTGTCAGAGAAGACGGTACACCCGACTATGCCGACGCTTCGATCACCGAAAATACTCGCGTTTCGTATCCCATATACAATATCAATAAAATCGTTCTTCCGTCCAAAGCGGGTCATGCAAGCAAAATCGTATATCTTTCCGCTGACGCTTTCGGAGTTTTACCTCCCGTTTCGATACTTGACGAAGCGCAGGCTCAGTACCACTTCCTTTGCGGCTATACATCGAAACTGGCAGGGACAGAGCGCGGTATTGTTGAGCCGCTTCCTTCGTTTTCGCCGGCTTTCGGAGAGGCTTTCCTCACTTTACACCCGACAAAATATGCTCAAACATTGGGCGGTAAAATGAAAAAGCACGGAGCAAAAGCGTATCTCGTCAATACCGGATGGAACGGTACGGGAAAACGTATTTCGTTGAAAGATACGCGCGCAATCATTGATGCAATCATTGACGGTTCCATCGAAAAGGCAAAAACTGTAAAGATTCCCGTTTTGAATCTTACCGTTCCTGAAAAATTGGACAATGTATCTGATATATTAGACCCGAGACGCACATACACAGACGTGGCCGAATGGGAAAAGAAAGCAGGAAGCCTTGCTGCAAAATATATCAAGAACTTTGAACAATACACTGATACCCCCGAGGGTAAAGCGTTAATAAGCGCAGGCCCTCAACTCTAAAAAATGTTTTTTGAATTCTGTGATAAAGTCGTTCTGAAACCCCCTCATGAACGGCTTTATCTTTTTTTGACCGGAATTTGCAGAACCGGAGAATTTTCAGAATGCCTTATCTCGCCGAATAATTGCCTGAAAACAAAAAACCTGACAGTTATATATGCGAAAGTTACAAAAACAGTATCATGACAGACACATATATAGATGATATTCAAGTGGACACCGGGAATTATGTCATGCATTTGGAAATCCGGAATTTTCATGTAATTTTGTGTCCGTAAATAAACAGAAATAATTTTATAAGAGAATGAAATTCAATACGCTCACGACGATAACACCGATTGACGGCAGATATTATACGAAAGTAAAAGAGTTGTCGGACTATTTTTCGGAATACGCATTAATTAAATACCGCATACAGGTAGAAATCGAGTATTTTATTGCTTTGTGCGAATTACCCCTGCCTCAATTAAAAGGTTTTGATTCAAAATATTATGATTCGCTCAGAGATATATACCGTAATTTCACAGAAGACGGCGCTCAAAAAGTAAAAGATATAGAAAACATCACAAACCACGATGTTAAGGCTGTAGAATATTATATCAAAGAAAGAATGAGGGATATGAAATTAGACGAATATCTCGAATTTGTCCATTTCGGTCTGACCTCGCAGGATATAAACAACACTGCCGTTCCGCGCAGTCTGGCAGACGCTCTCAGAGATGTTTATTATCCGAATATAGCGAAAGTTACAGGGCTTTTGTCCGGATATTCGCAACAGTGGGCAGATATTCCCATGCTTGCGCGTACCCATGGGCAGCCGGCGTCACCCACAAGGCTGGGCAAGGAAATAAAAGTCTTTACCGAAAGGCTCGAAAAACAGATAGCGCAACTGGCTACCGTCCCGTTTTCTGCAAAATTCGGAGGCGCTACCGGCAATTTCAACGCTCACAGTGTCGCGTATCCTGATATCGACTGGGTGAAGTTCGCCAACCGCTTTGTGAATGACATCCTGTCCTTAGACCGATCGCAAACGACTACACAGATAGAACATTACGACAATCTTGCCGCCCTGTTCGACAATCTCAAAAGGATAAATACCGTTTTGACAGACCTCTGCCGCGATATGTGGACATATATCTCTATGGAATATTTCAAACAGAGGATAAAAGAGGGCGAAGTCGGCTCGTCGGCGATGCCTCACAAGGTCAATCCCATTGACTTTGAGAATGCCGAAGGTAATCTGGGCATTGCGAACGCCATTTTCGAGCATCTCTCGGCAAAACTGCCGGTTTCACGTCTGCAAAGGGATTTGACGGATTCGACCGTACTGCGTAATATCGGCGTGCCGATAGCACATTCGCTGCTGGCTTTCAAGTCGCTGGTTAAGGGGCTGGAGAAACTGCAACTCAATGCCGATGCTATCCGGCGTGATCTGGATAATAACTGGGCTGTGGTTGCCGAAGCCGTTCAAACGATTCTGCGGCGCGAAGGCTACAAAAATCCTTACGAAGAATTGAAGAAACTCACAAGAGGCAATGCCGGTATTACAAAAGAAAGTATCGCCGCATTTATCGACAGTCTTGATGTTTCCGACAGTGTAAAGAATGAACTGAAAGCCATTTCTCCCGACAGTTACACAGGACGTTAATATGCAAATACACGATACCCCCGTTTCATCATATCAGTCTCTTGCGAAAGAACAGGAAAACGAATTGCAGATACTGAAACGCAAAATATTCAGGACAGGTACGCTCAGACTTGCGGTCGTCGCGGCAGTTTTTGCGCTTGCGTATGTTTTATGGCACGATACGGCGGCTGTTGCAAGCGTTTTGCTGTCGGGATTATTGCTTTTCCTGTTTCTGTTGAAATATCACGACAGGCTGTATGGAAGGAAAAATTATGCGGAAACAAAGCGCCGTTATCTTCTTGACGAACTGAAAGGTCTTGAGTACGATTTTTCGGCTTTCGACGGAGCCGCTCACAGGACAGACCACAAACACCGGTTTGCTTCAGACCTCGATCTGTTCGGGGAAAATTCACTGTTTCAATCCGTAAACCGTACCGTTACATCTTTCGGGACGAACAGGCTGGCGGAGACTTTTCTCTCGCCTCTGGAGAATAAAGAACAGATACTGCGACAGCAACAGGCTGTCAGGGAACTGAATGGCAAATATGATCTCGTTTTGCACTATATAATAAAAGGTATGCTGACGGGAAAAGACAGGCTGGATACAAAAAACTTTTCCGCCTCTTTTTCGCAAATATCATCTTTTCATAAAAGCGGTTTCTGGAATTTATGCGTTTACGCTGTTCCGGCAATATATTTGGCGATGACTGTTTTAGCAATAATGGACATTATCCCGTCAGTGTATTTCTGGGCATTGTGGGCTGCGACATTCACTTTGAGTATAATCCCGTCGAAAAAGGTGCAGCATATAGCCGAACTGTTTGAGAAAAAAACGGATATATTGAGGAAATATTCGGCTTTATTTAAAATTATAGAAGAAGGAAATTTTGTGTCCGCAGATTTGAACGGACTTAAATCTCCGCTGCAATCGTCCGGTATCGCCGCTTCAAAGGCAATCGACCGGCTGAAATATTATTACGACTGTCTGGGGCTGGCTTTTTCGTATCCGATTTTATTCTTTTTCAATCCCGTATTGATGTGGAATGTGAAGTATGCCGTTAAAATCGGGAAATGGATTGATGAATACGGAAACCGGATTGAATCGTGGTTTTCGACGCTGGCGAAGTTCGATTCGCTGGTTTCGCTGGCAATATTCGCTCACAATCATCCGGAATATGTATATCCGTCGATAGCGGAGCAATATACATTCGAGGCAAAAGCGCTCGGACATCCCTTACTGCACCGGGACAAATGTGTGAAAAACGGTGTGGAAATAAATAAACGTCCTTTTTTCATGGTCGTAACGGGGGCAAATATGGCAGGGAAAAGTACGTATCTGCGAACAGTCGGTGTAAACCACACTCTTGCCTGTATAGGAGCGCCTGTCTGCGCTGTGGAAATGACTGTTTTTCCATGCAAGCTCGTTACGAATTTGCGGACTGCGGACTCTCTGAACGATAATGAATCGTACTTTTTTGCAGAACTTAAACGCTTAAAAATGATTATCGACCGTCTTCACTCCGGCGAAACCCTGCTTATCATTCTCGACGAAATCCTCAAAGGGACAAACTCCATCGACAAGCAAAGAGGCTCGCTGGCGTTGATTAAACAGCTGATATCACTGAACAGTAACGGAATAATCGCTACCCACGACCTTGTTCTCGGTACGCTGGAAAAGGAATTTCCCGAAAACGTAAAAAACTTCCGTTTCGAAGCCGAAATAAAAGACGATAACCTGACATTCAGCTATAAAATACAGGAAGGCATAGCACAAAACATGAACGCTACATTCCTTATGCAAAAAATGGGAATCAATCCGGCTGAATGAAGAAAGTATAACATTTCTCCGGCAAGGGCGG
>JAISPE010000109.1 GCA_031275145.1 Prevotellaceae bacterium
CCGTTCCCTGTCCTGAAGTTCTTTAATATAATCATCTTCCATTTCCATTTCTATCTGTATTTCTTCGCTTTCGCCGGCCATGCGAAGACGGCGTATAACAGACCGGTATTCGTCGGGAAAATCATCTTCGTTTACGTTTAGTATATGATGATTCTTTGTGAGATTTTCCTGGTCGAAAATGCTCAGCAGTTTTTCAAGGTCATTGCGGCGACGCTGTTTGAGCTGTTTGATCTGAACAATCCACGAACGGTGATGCAGACTTTGAATAAATTCGTTCGCCGTATCTATCTCCTCGTGCACAATTACGTCTTCCGCATTGTAATTTACCTGAATAACCGGATGATCGGGGATAGAAATATCGTGACCCAGCAGAAAAATACAGTATATCTGACGTGCTTTTCTGTTGTCTTCACTGCCGTAAGTATTACTCTGATTTCCGTAATGCATCCCCAGATAACGTCGAAACCGCATGATATCGGATGCAAGTTTCGCTTTCTGCAATTCGATAACGACGGTCTTGTAACCGCCGTCGGGAAGCGAAATCTTGGCGCAAAAATCAAAGCGACATACAGTAAAAAGCGACCCCAGACTTTCAGACGCTTCTTCTTTCGGTACTTCCTTTTGTACGTTATCTTTGGAAACTTTGGTAACACGAACGGTACGTTCCTGTGCCGAAAAATCCAGTTCCACCACTTTCTCTCCGATTATCGCGGAAAGAAAAGCTTTTGCAACTTTCTCGTCTTCCATCATGAATTTGAAGACTACATCGTATATTGGATTCGCTATATGCATGTTCGTAATTTGTAATTAATTATTATTTCAGTACTAACTGTGTCGAGCCTACAAACGCTCCGTCAAGGAAAACCTCAATATCGAACGCTCCCGGCATAAAATCCGAATCTTTGTAATACACACACGCTTCCAGTTCTTCGCCGTTGTAATCGACTTCCCTCATTGCAGAATAAATTAACTGCGAGCCTCCGGCGACGGGGTCGAACAGGTTTGTAACCGACTGCGTCAGAAGGCTGCCATCGGGTGATTTTATTCTTACATAAATATTGCGGGGTCCCCGTTTGGCAAGACTGTTTTCTATCAAAGTCAGGCAGACTTTAATCTGTGCGGTCTGACGCGCTCTCGAAGCCGCTTTATCTCTGTCGTTCAATGCAACAGCGGTAATATCGCGGGTTTTTAATTCTCCGCCTTTTTCCACCATTGATTTGAGCGCTGTCCTTTCCTGAGACAGTTCCTCAACCTGCTGTTTCGACTTGCTGATTTCGGATTTCACTTTAAGATTCTCGTCTCTCAATGCCCTGGTTAATACATTCAGCGAATCGATCTGATGTACATAACCTGTCAGCAGTGATTTGAGATTCATTATTTCCTTTTCGTACTGACGCATTTTCGCACGGTTAGTCGCTTCGGTCTTTTTTATGCGTTCCATGAGAGCGTCAATCTTTTTGCGTTCCGAATCAAGCTGAGCGTTAAGCGTATCGTTGCTTACCCTCAGTTCTCCGTAATCGGTTTTGAGCTGTTCCAGATTGCTTATCACTTCCTGTTTTTGCTCGTTGGCGACGGCCAGCTCTTCTTCGGACTGTTTCGTCAGCTTATAGATATACACCCCCGAAGCAATCAGGGCAATAGACAATATAATGGTAACTATAAGCAAAGCCTTTGATTTACCGCTTTTTTTCTCCGGAGGCGTCGGAGGCGGCAGTGTCTGTCTGTTTCGTGGAGATACGGGCGGAGGCAGCGGCCCCGTACTGTTTGCGCCGGAATGTTGTCCGGATAAAGGGTTATTATTTTCCATAAAAAAATTTATTTACCTATTTATAAATATATTAACTTAATTCTACCTGTTTTGTTTAGTCATCAGTCTGAAAACATCTTCAAGATGGCGCTCTTTCTGCTGCATTGATATTATTGTCATTTTATTCTCTACCGCCCATCTGAACAGTTCCGCTCTTATATCCCTGTTGTCATGACCTTTGACTAAAAATTTTCCCGATTTAGTCATCTCGGACTTTTCGACAAAAGCCGCTTTTTTAAAAATATCAATACCGGCATGTTCTAAAAATTCAATTTCGGTAACCTTATCCGATATTTTCAGCGAAGAAGTTGTTTCGCTGGCAACGATTTCGCCCCGGTTGATTATTATAATATTATCACAAATGACTTCAACTTCCTGCATAATATGCGAAGACAGCATAACCGTCTTTTCTTTTCCCATTTCCTTTATCAGGTTACGGATATCCACAATCTGATTGGGATCTAAACCTGTCGTAGGCTCGTCGAGAATCAGAACTTCGGGGTCGTGAAGCAGATTTCGGGCAAGTCCGACTCTCTGTCGATATCCTTTGGACAAACTGCCGATTTTTTTCCCGCATTCCGGAGACAGTCCTGTCATTTCAATCGCTTTCGATACTGCCTGTCTTTTCTGCGCTATCCTGTATATTGAGGCTGTCATGTACAGAAATTCTTTTACATACATATCCGGATAGAGCGGATTGTGCTCGGGTAAATATCCGATAATACTTTTGATTTCTTTGGGATATTGAAGGATGTTCATACCGTTTACTTTAGCAACTCCTGCCGACGGACTGATAACTCCCGATAAAATTTTCATCACAGTTGATTTTCCGGCTCCGTTCGGACCTAAAAATCCTGTAACTCCCGCCCCTTTTATATCAAAAGATACGTTTTTCAATACTCTCTGAGAACCATAATATTTATCTAAATATTCAACACTTACAGACATAATACATCAATATTGAAATACCTGTTTACCGGGCAAAAGTAATAATATTTTTTCGATTAACTGATAAAAAATCGCAAAACATACGGCATACGGCGCTGTTGAGGTATAATGTTGCACGAATATTTATATCAGAGCGCAGACTCCTGAAAAGCGACTTGCGGTCTATTCTTGCTTCTCCGTAATTCTTCGATATACATTATTTTTCAATTCAAAGGTTTCACATATTCATTTAATCCAACTGCCCTAAATCAGTTGAAAACGTTAAGCGGAGTTCGAAAATAATCCCGACTTGAAATAATATCGTTCAATATACATTCCGATTACATTATCATGAATGAGTTCCTTTTTGGAATAACAAATGGTTTTTCTGTTCAAACGTTTGATGT
>JAISPE010000118.1 GCA_031275145.1 Prevotellaceae bacterium
TTTCGGCGATAAACCGTTTTCCTTCATCGGTAATGTTGATGACATTTCTTCGTCTGTCGTTTACCGCAGTTACCCGCTGCACCAGACCTTTCTGTTCCAGATTGTCGATGTGTCGCAATACGGCCGATTTGTCTTTCCTGACAATTTCGGCAATGTCCTGCTGGATCAGGTCTTCCTTATAATAAACCGCCAGCAGTATGCCTATTGCTTCTATCGGCACATCAACGCTCATACCGGCAGCAAAACGCCTGAAAACAAGCTGAATTTCCTTAGCGGTGAACGCAAGATTGAATAATGTATTGTCCATGTTTTTATCCATAATTTTTGGCGCAAAGATAAAACAAACAGTTGACATGCGCAATTATTTTGTGATTAATTTTTTTACCGGTAGAGTAGGGCGGGGAGACTTTACATGAGGTCTCCCCTACCCCGCGGTATTTGTGCCACATGATGTGGCACAAATGGATATTTGGCAGAATAAAACTTGTACCACTGTAAAACAGCATAAACATTCCGGCGCGAAAAACCTTTGATTTCAAGAAATTCATGCTTTAATTCGGTAGCAGTCCGGTCAATAAACCCGCTGTCCCAACCCGATTTTTCCTGTTTTTCGGCAGAACATGCATATTTTGACAATCCGTCAAACATTCGTCTGTCGATTTGTAAAGTGTATTTGAAATAATTCGTAAAATGGAAATATCTTTGTACCTTTGCAGACGAAAAAATGGAAGATATGAGCTACTATCCAAGAATAGTTGAGGCGGAAATCGGGCGAAAATTAAATGCTTCGGGTGCATTGCTGATAAAAGGCCCTAAATCGTGCGGCAAAACAGAAACGGCAAAACGGTTTGTCAAAAGCATTTTACAGGTTGACAGAGACGAACAGGTTCCTGTAGTAATGAACATTGATCCGAAAATTTTACTGTCGGGAGAAACGCCCCGGCTGCTTGACGAATGGCAGGAACAGCCGAAACTGTGGAATTATGTACGTCACGAAGTGGATGACAGAAAGCAGAAAGGACAGTTTATTCTTACCGGTTCGGCAAATCCTGATGAAGACGTGAAGTTACATAGCGGCGCCGGACGTTTTACCGTCGTGGAGATGCAAACAATGTCGTGGCAGGAAATGGGTTACTCATCCGGTTTGGTCAGCCTTGCACAACTGTTGAGAGGGGAAAATATTTCTTTTCTCAACGTTGAGCTTTCACTTGAATCGGTCATCGAAAGAATGATTAAGGGCGGCTGGCCCGCGCTGCTGGACGTATCGCTCGAAGATGCCGTTCTGTTGAACAGGGGTTATGTGGATTTGCTGGCAGACATAGATATGAGCCGTGTTTCCAATGTTAAAAGAGACCCACGGAAAGTGCGTACTCTGCTTCGTTCAATTGCCCGGAATATTGCCACCATGGTTGATAACACCACACTGGAAAAAGATATTAAGGCAGTTGAAGATGTTGATTTATCGCGTCCAACGATAATTGATTATTTGGATACACTGTCAAAATTAATGATTTTTGAAGAACAGCCGGCATTTAACATGCATATACGGTCGGCAAATTCGCTGCGAAAATCGCCGAAAAGACATTTTTGCGACGTATCGCTTGCCGTCGCCGCATTGAAACTGAATAGGGAAGCGCTGTTGAAAGACCTGAAATATTGCGGATTTTTATTTGAATCGCTCGCATATCACGACTTAAAAATGTACGCAGTAGCCAATGACGCCGAAGTTTCCCATTATCGCGATTCTACCGGCTTGGAAATAGATGCTGTTGTTCGGCAAAGCGGCGGCGCCTGGGCTGCTTTCGAAGTAAAGCTCGGCGTTGGAATGCACGATGAAGCGGCCAAAAATCTGTTGAAATTAAACGATGTAATTGACACAGCAAAATTTTCAAAACCGGCTTCTTTAAATATCATCACCGGCGCAGGAATGAGCTACACCCGCCCGGACGGAGTAAATGTAGTATCAATCGGCGCGCTCGGCAAATAGTTTTGTGATTATTTTTTACCGCAAAGACGATATATTTCCCTGTTTCAGTTTTCGATTTTCAGTTCAAACAGTTTCGGCCAGTTTTTACCGGTAACGAATATTCTGTTTTTTTCCTTATCAAAGGCGATTCCGTTAAGAACATCCGTATCGTGTTTTCTATGCTCTTTTCCCAGAATGTTTCCAAGGTCGATTTTGCCGGTTACCTCGCCCGTTTCGGGGTTGATAATCACGATATAATCTTTGGTATAGACATTTGCCCATATTTTGCCGTTGATATATTCCAGCTCATTGATATACTGTTCGGCGCCACGGTCGGTATAAACCTCAATTTGTCCTGTCACGTTCATATTGTCGGGATTGAGTTTATAGATATTTGCAGTACCGTCGCTCATCCACAGATTAACCCCGTCGCCGGTAATCCCCCAGCCTTCCGTATTATAGCTGAACTTGCCCGTTTGAGTAAAATCGTGATAATCATAAATAAATCCCTCGCGGTTTTCCCATGTCAGCTGATAGATTTTCCCGTTATGCAAACATATTCCTTCGCCGAAATATTTGCTGTCTAAAGAATGTTTCTGTAAAACTTTTCCGGTTTCAAGTTCCACCTTTCTAAGCGAAGAATATCCCTTCTGTCCCGTTCCTTCGTACAGAAATCCCCCGTTAAAGAAAAGTCCCTGAGTGTATGCATTCTCATCATGGGGAAATTCATTTACAACTTTATATTTATACAGTTCCGGCGCTGATGCGGGAACGATTTTCAGATTAAACAGGATGGTTTCCATTACATTATTTGCCGAATAAACCAGCAGGGACATTCGCCTGAGACCCGTCTTCATCGAAGAAAGAGAGACATCGCGAGGCAGAGAACGGTATGTCGCATGATATTTACCGTCAATGTTAAGGATACACGAATCCATTTTTACAGAATCGGTAAGGTTTTTAACATCTATCGTGAGGATGTCTCCTCCGTTTCCGGATTTCAGAGTAGCCCCGTTTTTAGGACTTGCAAGTGCGAATAATTTTTTTTCGACGGTTTTGTCTTTACGGATACGGGAGTCGGTACTGTTTTTGCACGATATACACGAAACAAAAGATACGGAGAGCATTATCATAAACAAAACACAGCGGGTTCTTTCCCGTTTCCACAAAAGAAAAGACCCTGTTTTCCGTAATATGAATCTTATCCGTAACATGAATATTGCCGTTTCAAAAAAAAGGCTATTCCGACAAAAAGAATAGCCCAAAAATTTTCAATTATGAACACTATTTACTAATTCCTAATTCTTTCTTCACCAAAGCGCCGATATCGGTACTTTGGGTTTCGTTCACATATATCGGACTTCCGATGCTTATATCGAAGACGTATGTAAAACCGTTTGATTTGCCAACTTTGTCTACCGCATCCTTCAATTTTTTCTGGACAGGCTCAACAAGTTTTTGCTGCTCCTGTTGCAGTCTTGCCTGTGCATTCTGTTCCTGTGTCTGAATACGTTTGTTCAACTCTAAAAGCTCGGCCTGCTTGGATTCTATGACTACCTGAGACCATGTTTTCTGATTTTCCTCGTATTCCTTATATTTTTTATCGACTTCGGCTCTCGACTCGTCAAGAATTGCCTGCAATTCTCTGCCGGTTTTTTCCAGTTTAACTTTGACAGAATCCAGGTCTGGCATAAGCGCCCATATTTCAGCCGTATTCACATGAGCGAATTTAAAAGTCTGAGCATTTGCCCGGAATGAAACGCAGGCTGCTGCTATGCATAAAAAGAATAATAACTTTCTCATAAATCTTTAATTATAATATTTTAATAATTTTAACGCCGCAAATATAATACATATTATTATAATACGAAATTATTTGAATCCCATTTTTTCTAAAACCTTGTCGCTGAGATCGTATCTCGGGTTATTATATATTACTCCCGGGTTGTTTGCTATGTCAAATATTATCGCATAACTGTCTTCTGTCGATATTTCTTTGATCGCATTATAAACTTTGTCCTGAACAGGTTTGAGCAATTCTTCCCTTTTCTTTGCCAGAGTTCCTTCCGGTGAAAAATGAGACGACTGAAATTCCTTCGCTTCCTTTTCCTTAGTTATAATTTCAGTCTCACGTTTTTGTCGCATTTCCTCAGTCAGAAGCACTTTTTCCGACTGATATTTGTCATAAAGTTCCTTAACGACTTTATATCTCGCTTCAACTTCTGTCTGATACTGTTTCGACAGTTTTTCCAGCTGTTCCTGTGCGGAATTATAGGCCGGTATTTTTTTCAAAATATAGTCCGAATCTATATAACCGAACTTCTGAGCCTGCATGGCAAAAGCCGAAAGCGCCAGCACTGTAAAAATCATACTTATTTTTCTCATAACCTTTATTTTATTACAAAAATTAAACATCATATATATTATTAAAAAGAATGTCCCATAACAAAATGTAACTGGCTTCGTTTCATGTCTTTTCCCGGAATTTTATCAAGTCCGTATCCCCAGTCCAGTCCCAGAGTACCCACGATATTAAGGTGTACCCTGACGCCAACTCCCGCCGAACGTTTAATATCAAACGGGTTGAATTTGTCGATTGATTCCCAGCAGTTTCCTCCTTCAAGGAAAGTTAGCAGGAAGATGTATGAAGCCGGTTGCTGTATCACCGGATATCTCAGTTCCACAGTATATTTGTTATACACATTTCCATTGTAGGCGTTACGGGACGAAATATAGGGCGTTAAAGAATTGTCCTCGTAACCTCTCAGGGCGATAATGTCCTGTCCGTACATCACATATCCCGACATGCCGCTGCCGCCTACGACGAAGCCTTCAAACGGAGAATATCCCCATTTTTTGTTGTAATATCCCAGATAGCCAAAATTCGCTCTTGTCATCAGCACAAGTTTACTGTCGCTTGTGACAGGAGTAAAAAACGTGCCCTCAACATGCCATTTATGATATTCTATCCATTTATATTTTTCAGTATCTTTCATTTCCTTATAATTCCTGTCGGCAAACAGAGAATAGGGAGGCGTAAACTGCACTCCTACGGAAAAATTAGAGCCGGCGGTTGGATATATCGTATGGTTTGTCGAATTACGCCCGAAAGCTACGTTCAGGCTGAAATTGTTTGAATTACCGTTGGAAAACAAAAATCCTCCCGTCCAGTTTCTTA
>JAISPE010000121.1 GCA_031275145.1 Prevotellaceae bacterium
GGGTGTGTCTTTTAATATTATGGCCGCATCTGTCAAAAACATGGAAATCCTGAACGGTAATAATGTTGAAAACCTTTCCAGAATAAGTCTGGTCATGACGTTGAAAACTTACAGATAAACTGTACAGGTTCAATGACGGGAGATAAACAGGATATAACTGTCGACAGAAAGTCCCGCAGGGCAGGATGTTCAAACGTAGACAAAAAACCTTTCATATAACTAAACCATAAAGATCGTATAATTAGATTATTAATGATAGCATCAATTATTCCTTTTTTGTCGCATACCCGTAAGTCCCGTATGTCCCCATGCCGTATGCTTTAGCATACGGCATGGACGGCATGGGTAGCATGGACGGCAAGGGGCGGCGATCGGGAACAGTTATTTATTTTTTTGAATTAAACCTGTTTAACGGCTTCATCGCTACACTCTTCGACAAGCGTCGCTACCTTTTCAGTTTCGGTACGAAACAGATATTCGCAATGGCGAAAAATCGATTTTTGAGACAGCTCCACGTAATCAACTGTCATTCCCGATTTTTTATTAAAAAAAAGTCCGTCTGTTTTTCTTTTTTATCAATCACGTGGCGTGCGGCAAGTTCGTTCAGAACATCTTTGATTTCGATACCCTGATTGATCATAAGTACCATAAGGTGATAAATCAGGTCTGAAATTTCATACACCAGTTCTTTTTTAGAATTTTTTGCGCCTATAATGACTTCGGTACTTTCTTCACCGACTTTTTTCAGGATTTTATCCAGTCCTTTGTCGAACAGATAGGTTGTGTATGAGCCTTCGGGACGGGTTGCGTTGCGATCGAGCAGAAGCTCGAACAGAGAACTTAGCGAAAACCGGCGGACCTCGTCGGAAACAAAGACCGGCGTTTCAAAACAGGATTCCGCACCCGTATGACATGCCGGTCCGTCCTTGATCACCTCGACGACTAAAGCGTCGTTATCGCAATCGGCATATATACTGACGATATGCTGATAATTTCCCGATGTTTCGCCCTTTCGCCACAGTTCTTTACGGCTTCTGCTGTAGAAGCATGTTTTTTTCTCTGCAATACTGATAGCCAGACTTTCGGCATTCATGTACGCCAAAGTCAGCACAGCCTTGCTGTAATAGTCCTGCACAACAGCAGGAATCAAACCGTTTTCGTCGAATTTCAATTCTGTCATTCTTTTTATATTTTGTTATGTTAAAGCAGTTTTCTGCGTTTAAATATATACAGTGTAATACCTGCCGAAAGGATCATAAGAATAATACTGAACAGATAGCCGAATTTCCAGTGTGTTTCGGGCATAATATTAAAATTCATTCCGTATATCGAAGCAATAAGCGTTGGCGGCATAAAGACTACCGATGTGATGGTAAATATCTTAATGATCTTATTCTGCTCGACATTGATAAGACCCAGCACCGTATTTTGCAGATACTCCAGCCGCTCAAAACCGAAATCGGCGTGATTCAGCAGGGAATTAACGTCATTGATCATCACCGTCACTTTGGACTGTATATCCGAAGGAAACAGGTTACTTTTGAGTATCGACGACAGCGTGCGCTGTTTATCAATGATATTTTCCCTGATTATCATGATATTTTCCTGCAACTGGCTAAGGTAAACCAGCGTTTCCTTTTCCACCTGATTTATCACGACTTTTCTTGTCAGCTGGGTGATTTCCTTGGCTATCCCTTCGATCATATCGGCGTCGAGATCAATCCTGTTTTCGAGGATGGAAATCAACAGATGATAACCGGTGATGTACACACTGTGGCTGCTCATTATTTTGCGGCCAACTTCTGTAAGCGTTCTCAGGTCCGTATTACGGGAGATAATCAGAATTCCCCCGCAGATAGTAAACGACACAGGCTCTTCGACATATCCGTCGCCCTGCGACAGGAGGAAGTTTGTATTTCCGTAAACAATATCGTCGGTTTCGGAATATCGCGAACTGCTTTCGATTTCCTCGGCTTGCGCCCTTGTCTGCAACTCGGTGTTAAGGAACGCCTCGATTGCACGTTTTTCTTTTCCAAGCGGATCGTTCAAGTCGATCCACACAATATCTTCGTATCCCAAGTTGTTCAGGACTTTCAGGTCGGAACTTTGTAAAATTTTATTCCCTGATTTATAATAGAACAGAACCATAATTTCAATTGTTTTTGATTTAATTAATATCGCTAAAATTGTTATTTAATTTGTCACAAATGCCCTTTAATCGGATAAAAGGGCTAACAACTTCGATATTTGGATTTCAGCCTCAGTACCATGTTCCAGAACTCGACAAGAGCCTTGTGTTTGGCGAAATCAAAGTTATAGTCAATGTTTTCAGTGAGATATTTTATTGCCTCCCGATAATCCAGCGAGTGTTTATGTTCGTTCACTGCCGCCGGAATATTTGCCAGTCCTGTCGATAATGCCCTGTTGAACATCGCCACGAAATCATCCGTCAAAGGCGTTACGGCAGTCCATGCAGCAAAGACGAAAGGCAGTCCGGTAAAATCTTTCCATGCCCGCGCCAGATCCGATTTATATTCAAACTGATTTTCATAATCGAACACTTTATCGCCGATGAGTACGTATGCCGCGTCTTTCCGGTGCGGATTAATGTCGTCCAGAGAATTTAACGGAACGGGAGTTATCTTTATTTTCCAGTATTCGTCCAGCAGAAGCTGAGCCAGAAGAACAGAGGTGCGGGATTCGAAATCAAGATAGAGAGTTTTTATTTCGGAAACCGGCTGACTGGAGCATATTACAACCGAACGGACAGATTCCGAAGCGCCTATGCAATAATCGGAAATAATCTGTTTATCGGGAATCGAAGGTACTGCCGCAGACGGAACTATTCCTATATCAGCATCTTTGCTAAGCAGCCGGACAGCGCATTCGGCCGGGGTATTATATTGAAGGTCGATATAATCAAATACCTCCGAGCGCTTCAATCCATATACAAACGGTGAAGCATTGAGATATGGGATGACTGATATTTTTACCTTTTTCATACAAAACATTTTTACAGGAACAAACCCTCTGTTATTTATAATTTTATCCCGCCGGCATATTACAATATATTCATTTTTACCGCTGCAAAGGTAGTACTTTTATTTTAATTACAAAATTACAAATAAGTCTGTGCATCTTCGTGCCTTCGTACTTTTGCTGCAAATAAATGTTTCCCGCAAAGACACAGAGCGTACAAAAATAAAAAACATTGTGAGAATGTTTTTTTCATTACCTTTGCGGTCTGATTAAAAAAGATTTTATAATGTACAGGATAATTCGTTTTTTATTATTTTTATTTCCGGCGGAACAGTCGCACAGCATTGTTATGTTCATAATAAAATCAACAAGATACATACCTTTTCTCCCGTGCCTGCTGAGAAAGCTGTTATCTGTGAAAAACAAATCACTGGAAAGAGAAGTGTTTGGGATCACATTTCAGAATCCCATAGGTTTTGCTGCCGGATTCGATAAAAATGCGGAAATATTTGATTTGCTCGGAAATTTCGGTTTCTCATTTGTCGAAATCGGGACGGTTACGCCAAAAAGTCAGCCGGGAAATCCCAAACCGCGAAATTTCCGCCTGAAAAAAGATAATGCCATTATCAACCGGATGGGATTTAATAACGACGGTTTATCGGCGATTATCAAAAGATTGCGGGAGAAGAGAAACCGTACGGTGATAGTCGGCGGAAATATCGGGAAAAACACTGTGATAGCCAATACAGATGCTGTCAGCGATTATTTGAAAACATTCAAGGGACTTTACGATTATGTGGATTATTTCACGGTAAATGTCAGTTGCCCGAATGTAGACAATTTGACGCAGTTACAAAATAAAACCGATTTGGAAATCCTGTTAAAGAGCTTGGTAAACGAACGCAAATATATGGATGTGTACAAACCTGTTCTGGTAAAAATCTCGCCCGATTTATCATTCGAGCAAATTGACGATACTCTCTACATAATAAGAGAAACGGGTATTGACGGTGTAGTAGCGACAAACACAACAACCTCAAGGGAGGGACTGAAAACCACTGCTAAAGAAATAGAAGAAATAGGACATGGCGGATTGAGCGGACAGCCTCTTACTAAACGTTCGCTGGAAATCGTACGTTATATCTGCGAACAGACATCCGGTAAACTCCCCGTTATTGCCGTAGGAGGTATAATGACTGTTGCCGACGCTATTAACATGTTTGAGGCCGGCGCCAGCCTGATCCAGCTCTATACAGGATATATTTATCGAGGACCGGGATTTGTGAAAAAAATACAGAAAGCTTTGACCAGTCAGGGGATGTAAAATAAACAGGATTTCCGGATTGCTTCATTCCT
>JAISPE010000187.1 GCA_031275145.1 Prevotellaceae bacterium
TAACCGGATTTTTCAAAATATCATGAGTTAATGAAAAAGAATATATCTTTGTATAAAAAATTAATATGATACAAAGAATACAAACGCTTTATTTGTTTATAGTTATCGTTCTGCAATCGGTGTTGCTGTATACCGGTATTGCAAAATATGCGGGTACTGCGGGAGAAGACACAGTTATTAAAACCATAGCCATACCTTTGCTGGCGGCTTTGGCGTCATTTACCGCCATAATTCCGGCAATATCGCTGTTTCTGTACAAAAAAAGGATGTTGCAAATGCGATTCAACATCTTTAATTCCATACTGCTTGTAGCATTGCAGGGATTTATCGTGTATTACATCGTATCGAATACCGGTCAGGAAACAAAATTCATATTCACGATTCAGTCGGTTTTTCCGGTAATTTCTCTTATCCTGAGTATAATGGCTATTAGAAAGATACTGAGGGATGAAATACTGATTCAATCTCTTAACAGGATAAGGTAAAATTGTGTCGCCGGAATGAATTTAACATAAAATAAGGTTATTTATTTTATTTTAATAGGTATCAACCGTTAAAATCCATACCTTTGCGCCGGATTTTGTAGATAAATGAACATGAAAAAAATAATAATGTTAACTGTACTCGTTTTATCCTCAGCGATTCTCCATGCCGAATCTGCCGAATTGAACGAGTTATTATATTCGGCAAAAAGCAAAAATAAACTTATACTGCTGAAAATATATCACTCGGAAACATCCGGTTTATCTTTCGATTCGATTCCTGTGTCAGACCGGTTTATCGAAGCCTCACTGTACGCATCGAATCCGTCCGACCGGGAAATTATAAACGAATACAGAGTTGAGTCGTATCCAAGTATCATACTGTTAAATTCAAACGGACATTTGATTTTGCCGGTGAAAAAAGTCGATCATCTTTCCGAAATCGAAGCATATACGGATAAAGCCTTAAAAACGAAATACGATTCCAAACCCTTGGCACAGTTTGATCTGGAATACCGGAATAATAAAATGAACAAAACTTCGCTGTATGAATATATCGTTACACGAACGTCTTTGGGTTTGGATAACAGCAATATCATCGACAGATACACACAGTCGGTTACTCCCGGCGACTTGCTGAACAGAAAAACTCTGATGCTGTTCATCGACGAGAATAATTTCAATATTCCAGGCGCTTTTTACAGTTTTATAGAACAGAATCAGGAGGAAATCAAACAGGTATTGAAACTTGGCGACGAACGTTTCTACCGTCTGGCTGAAAAATCAATAGAATATAATTTCCGGAAAATCTGTGCGGATAAAGACGAATCCTCCCTGCGTCATATCATTGATGTCAAAGTGAATACTTTTAATGCGGGCGACCGCGACATTCTGTACAGCGAATATATGACACGATATTTCCATGCGACTTATCAACCGCTGAAATTAATTGATCATGCCCGGGAATATGTAAGCGCCGTATTAAAATATAAGGATTTGCAGGAAAAGGAGATTTCCGGTAAAAATAAACTGCTGTTTTCTTCCCCGTTAAAAAACAGTATTGTGCGTACTCAATGCGCTGCGCGGTTGAGAGATGCAGCCCAGTATATCGTAGAAATCATGAGCGCCAAGTCCGTACTCAATAATGCTTTATCGTGGACTGTCGAGGCGGAACAGCTTGCAGATGACGATAAATGCGACATATATGAAACCCGTGCCTACATCCTCTATAAACTTGGAAAAAGAGATGAGGCCATTACGAATATGGAAAAATCGTATAATTCAATCTCTCAAAACAATATCGAACAAAAGAAAAATGTCGGATTCAATCTAATAAAAATGAAAAGAGGTGAAAAAATTTATTGAAACGACTTATTTATAAGTATATATTTTATGAAAAATAGAAAAAATTTAAAAGTTGTATTTAGCCTTGTTGCTATTTTACTGTATTCGTTTCAACCGGGTTATGCGGAATTTAAAATACTCCGGTTTTTACAAAGCAAGAAAAAAGATCCTCACTGTGAAAACTGCAAATTCCATACAAACAATTTCTACATGCCATATACACTTGACAGTCTGGAATACGTGCCCGTATCAAAAGCGAATATGATGTATGATCTGGATATCGACGGTGATGGCGTATCAAACAGATTCGATGACTGTCCCGCTACTTTCGGTACTTTGTCACTGAAAGGATGTCCGCCAGTAGACCATACCAAATCAATTTCCTACGGGAATCCTACCGTAAGATTGAGTGAAGGAGATTTTAATTTGATGGTGGAAATTTTCAGCAATCTCGAATTTGAAGGCGCTCAACAGTCTCCGGACATAAAATCTCAGAAACATCTGGACAGTTTAGTGAAATTTCTGAAGAAAGAAAAACGGCTGTACCTGTATATTTCCTCATACGTTAATCTCGGCAGCAACCGGATGCAGAACTACTATTTATCGGAATCAAGAGCGCAGTCCGTAAAGAACTATATAGTGAAAAAAGGTATCGACAGTTATCGAATCGAGACACTGTTTTTCGGGGATATGATGCCTGTTGTGGATTTGCCTCATACACGTTTCGAGGTGGAAATCTGCGACAAAAAGAAACTGTGAATCCCGAAAGACAGTGACTGTGCATATCTTTTGAATAACTTTTTTTCTGTTGAGACGAAAAACCGCGTACTTTTGCATTCAATATTGTTTCCGGAATATTCCGGATGAAAGGGAATCCTGTGAAAATCAGGAGTTGTTCCCGACTTATGAGTTTTACAAAAAGACGAATTATGGAAGTATTTATAATTAAGAGGGATGGAAAAAAAGAAGCTTTTTCGATTGAAAAGATAAGAAATGCGATATCAAAAGCTTTTTTGTCGGTAGGCAGTTTCGCTACACAGGATGTTATTACCAACATTCTGAGCAGAGTAAACGTAACAAACGGAATTACGGTTGAAGAAATACAGAATCAGGTAGAAGTCGCCCTGATGGCCGAAAGATACTATGCCGTTGCAAAATCGTATATGCTGTATCGACAAAAACATTTGGAAGACAGGGAAGTGCGCGACAAACTCAATTTCCTGATAGATTACTGCAATGCTACAAACGCCGCATCGGGAAGCAAATACGATGCAAACGCCAATGTCGAGAACAAAAATATGGCTACGCTTATCGGCGAACTGCCGAAATCCAATTTCATTCGCCTGAATCGCCGGATGCTCACCGACCGTCTGAAAGAAATGTACGGCAAGGAAATAGCCGACAAATACATCGACATGCTGAACAGTCATTTTATCTATAAAAATGATGAAACAAGCCTTGCCAATTACTGCGCAAGTATAACCATGTATCCCTGGCTGATTGGAGGGACAGTTTCCATCGGGGGAAACTCGAAAGCTCCGACAAACCTGAAATCGTTTTGCGGAGGTTTTATAAATATGGTTTTCATGGTATCCAGCATGCTTAGCGGAGCCTGTGCCACGCCCGAGTTCCTGATGTATATGAACTATTTTATCGGACTTGAATACGGCAATGATTACTATCTGAATCCGGATAAAACCGTAGATTTGTCGAAACGGCAACGGACAATAGACAAGATTATTACCGACTGTTTCGAGCAGATAGTCTATTCAATCAATCAGCCTACGGGAGCGCGGAATTTTCAGGCTGTGTTCTGGAATATCTCATATTATGACAGATATTATTTTGAAAGCCTGTTCGGGAATTTTGTCTTTCCTGACGGAAGCAGACCTGACTGGAATTCGCTGAGCTGGCTGCAAAAGCGTTTTATGAAATGGTTTAACCGCGAACGTACCAAGTCTATCCTGACTTTTCCCGTCGAAACCATGGCGCTGCTGACCGAAAACGACGATGTCAAGGATGAAGAATACGGTGATTTTACCGCAGAAATGTACGCAGAAGGACATTCGTTTTTTACTTATATGAGCGATAATGCCGATTCGCTGAGCAGCTGTTGCCGTCTGCGCAATGAGATACAGGACAATGGATTCAGCTATACTCTGGGTGCGGGAGGGGTTTCAACCGGCTCGAAAAGCGTGCTGACAATAAATCTCAACCGCTGTATTCAGTATGCTGTCCGTAAAGGTGTTTATTACCAGTTTTTCCTCGAAGAGATAGTCGATCTGGCGCATAAGGTGCAGCTGGCTTACAATGAAAACCTCAAATACATGCAGGAAAAAGGAATGCTGCCGCTGTTCGATGCCGGCTATATCAGTATGGGACGTCAATATCTGACGATAGGCGTGAACGGGCTGGTCGAAGCGGCTGAATTTCTCAATATTGAAATCAGCGATAATCCGAAATACGGGGAATTTGTTCAGCAAATACTCGGTCTTATTGAAAGATACAACAAAAAATACCGCTCAAAAGAGAATATGTTTAACTGCGAAATGATTCCGGCAGAAAACGTGGGCGTAAAACATGCGAAATGGGACCGGCGCGACGGATATGCTTCAAAACGGGACTGTTACAACAGTTATTTTTATGTTGTAGAAGATGATTCGCTGAATATTGCAGATAAATTCCGTTTACATGGACGGAAATATATCGAACATCTGACCGGAGGCTCGGCTCTGCATCTTAATCTGGAAGAACATTTGAACAGGCATCAGTACCGGCATTTGCTGAAACTTGCAACGCGGGAAGGATGTAATTATTTTACGTTCAACATTCCGAATACGGTTTGCAACGATTGCGGACATATAGATAAGCGCAATTTGAAAGAATGTCCGGTATGTAAAAGCCGCAATCTTGATTATCTGACACGTATCATCGGCTATATGAAACGTGTGAGTAACTTTTCTCAAAGCAGGCAGGAGGAGGCTGCCCGACGCCATTATGCTTCGGTTCATCAATTATGATGTTGTTTTTCAGGAAATACCCGACGAAGTAACTTTGGCGGTTAATATTTCAAACTGTCCGAACCGTTGCGAAGGATGTCACAGTCCGTATCTTATGGAAGATGCCGGCATGATACTAAACGAGAATATCCTCGCAGATCTGGTTGAAAAATACAGGAATGCGATAACCTGCGTCTGCTTTATGGGAGGAGATTCGTCGCCGTCGGAAGTCGACCGGCTGGCGGCTTTCCTGCGAAAGAATTACAGTATGAAAACCGGCTGGTATTCGGGAAAATCCGACATACCGGCCGACTGTTTCATTCAACATTTTGACTATATCAAACTTGGACCCTACATACAGCATCTGGGCGGATTAAACTCCGCAACAACCAACCAGCGTTTCTACCGTATCGAAAACGGAAATATGATTGATATAACAAACTGTTTCTTCCGGATATACGACAAAAATCCATGTTAAGAAATGAAAAGGCGTGTCCGTTATCGGGATCCTGCATAAACAGGATACTTCGTGCGGCATTGGCGGCTGTACTTGTTTTTCCGCACCATTTTGCACCTTCAATCAACACAGCGCCCATGACGGCAAGCGCATTTTGTAACTCAACATCACAAACTCTTGATAAATAATGAAACTTATTCATGTCGAAATCAAATGTACGAATAATTTCCGGATTTGGCAATGTTGTTCGAAGAAAGTCGATGTTGTTCGATGTTATTCGATAAAGTCGATATCATTCGATAAAGTGTAAGACGTGTTCCACAGAATGTAAGATGCGTTCCAGCGAATGTAAGATGCGTTCCAGTGAATGTAAGATGCGTAAAACGGTGTGTCTGATTTTTGTGGACTTTTCCGCATGGGACTGAACGGCAAATTGGGTTTCATCAACGAAGACGGAGTCGAAGTAACCCGTAAATAAAATTATTCCGTTCCGCTATGACGCAAGTCTGTACGGGACAGGTCAGTATCTGAATATCCATCCGGGTAAAAAGGCACCGGGAAAAATAAAGGAAAAGATACACGAGTATCTTCATTCGCACGGACACGGCAGGGCAGAAACCGTATCCGCCGGCCTGAACATGATAATAAAAGGCTGGCAGCAGGCATACGAAATATTAATCAGTAAATACGGATTGGTAGACGTACTGAAATACAGGCCGCCGACTCAATTCTGAATGCCTCCGGCGAATTAATGCACGAAAGCCGTATGCGGGAAAACTGCATGTACGGTTTGACGGGGGGGTAGGGGAGACCTCATGTAAACTCTCCCCGCTCTACTCTACTGCCCTTTGTGGTAAAAAAATAAGCGTCATCAAACCTTTTCAGTTGCGGTACGAAATATTTTTGGAAATTCTGAATTTTTATATAATTTTGCGCTATTAAAATGATATTATTTTAAATTATTAATTAAAACGTAAGTATATGAATACAAAAGAAAAAGCTTTTAAAGGAGTG
>JAISPE010000244.1 GCA_031275145.1 Prevotellaceae bacterium
TGCGAAAAACAATATCCCGTTCGAAATGCATATCTTCCCGAAAGGAGGACACGGATACGGAATGAAAAACTCAACAACAAAAACGGAATGGTTTAAACTCTGTATAAACTGGATTAAATGAGGATTGAAAGGGGCTTCCCCTTTTTTTGACAGAACCTTTAGCTCGACGAAGTCAATTAACATAATTTTCAAAATTTACAAATCTGTTAATTCTGAAAATTCTGTTAATTCTGTCAAAAAAAAGGAGTTCTGTCAAAAAAGGGAGTTTTCAAACATACTCAAATGTTCCGTTATCTGTTTTTACCGTCAGTTTTTTGGAATTGCTTTTTTCCACGCGGCCGACGATTCGGGCATCGATACTGTAACTTTCCGAAACGGCGATAATGTCGTCGGCATAACGTTCAGGGAGATAGATTTCCATACGGTGTCCCATGTTGAATACCCTGTACATTTCTTTCCATTCGGTTTGCGACTCGTGCCGGATAAGTTCAAACAGCGGGGGGACAGGGAAAAGATTATCCTTGATAATGTGCAGACTGTCGATAAAGTGCAGGATTTTCGTCTGCGCGCCTCCCGAACAGTGTACCATTCCGTGAACATTTTGCCGGTGCAGTTTCAGGATATCCCTGATTACCGGCGCATAAGTTCTTGTAGGCGACAGGATAAGTTTCCCTGCGGGTATTCCGTTTATTGTGTCGGTCAGTTTCCTGCTTCCGGAATATCTTAAATTCGGAGGCATTGACGGGTCGAAACTTTCGGGATACAGTTTCGCAAGCGGGTCTGACGAGAGCACGTCGTGACGGGCGGAAGTAAGTCCGTTGCTGCCCATACCGCCGTTATATCCGGTTTCGTACGAAGCCTGTCCGTACGAAGCAAGTCCCACGATTACATCGCCTTCGGATATGTTTGCATTATTGACAACCTCGCTTCGTTTTATCCGGGCAGTGACCGTACTGTCCACTATTACAGTTCTGACCAGGTCGCCGACATCTGCCGTTTCGCCGCCCGTCAGGTACAAATTTATGCCCAGAGACTGCATCAGCCCGACAAACTCCTGTGTCCCTGCGATAATGGCGGATATGACTTCGCCGGGGATCAGGTTTTTATTGCGTCCGACGGTCGATGAAAGCAGGATGTCGCCGGTGATGCCGACACAGAGCAAGTCGTCGATATTCATCACGATAGCATCCTGGGCGATACCTTTCCATACGCTCATGTCGCCTGTTTCTTTCCAGTAGATATATGCCAGCGACGATTTTGTCCCGGCGCCGTCGGCATGCATCACTAAACAGTGTTCGGGACTGCCCGTCAACATGTCGGGAATGATTTTACAGAAAGCCTTAGGATATAATCCTCTGTCGATATTTTTGATTGCGTTGTGTACATCTTCTTTCGATGCGGACACTCCGCGCTGTTCGTATCTGTCGTTCATGCGAATATTTTTCTGCAAATGTAATTAAAAATTCAGAGGCAGACTTAACGTGAATCCGACGGCGTCGTACCGTCCTTTCTCAAATCCCACAAACACGCCTGCTTCAAGGGCTTTGAACAGACCGACCGAATATCCGAGTTCGGAATAGTTTGTACCCGGAATAAAGAGTGTGCGGGCGTAAACCGCTTCCTCGAACAGGTATTTCTGCAGAAACGGCAGATTTTTGATAAACAGGTACGACGAAGTATAATTCAGATGCATCTGAAACCAGCTTTTGTCGGTTGAATATCTGTAATTCGCCATGCAGAAACTGTTTCGCAGCGGATTGGTTGTGAAGAACAGTTCGTTGCTGTTGCTGTGTTTGAAATCGGGAAAATATACCCGTTTCGAGGACAGGAATGTTCCGGTATTTGCCAGATATTCCAGTCGGTTGAACGCATTAAACGATATTTCCTGATGTATGCTGAATTCCGCCTTGTCGAACGAAGCCGAACGGTTGCTGTCCGTCGGGATACCTTTTTCGTAATTGAGTGTAAACGTGGGATATTTCGAACTGACATACTGTTTCCGGCCATTGTCCCTTATCCGGTAACGGTAGCGGGGCGTATATTCCAGCTGTACGCTCATACCTGTCAGTGTATTGTCGGGCATAGGGGTTAACTGTCCGTCGGGCAGGTTTGGCGAAGGGGTTTTGCCGAAAAAGTTGTAAGACATGTTATTTTCCAAAGCGCTGCGTTTTTCGTAACCGACATTTGCCTTCACGAAAAATCCGTTTGCCGCGTCAATTCTGTGCGACGCCTCGATATACTGTCTCTGGAAAAACTTGACGGAATTTTCCGCATAAACTAAGGAAAATATCGAATTTACCATACGCGATCCTCCTCCAATCCGGTTAAAATCGAAAGTAGAATTTCCGCCCGATACGGCGAACCGGCCGTTTCTCGACGGCGCATACCGGAATACTCCGGCGATCTGCCAGTTTACGGTTTTTCGGGCAGTCGCCCAGTATGCGGAAGGAGAGACAAGCAGGGCATGTTTTTTTGACAGATCGCCTTCAAAAACAAGTCTCTGCCCCAGCCATACTCCATCCGTAAAATTATATTCGGGTACTGCGTTCAACAGTCCGCCATATCGAAGCCGGTAATTTTTACTGAAATTTACCTGCGAGCCGTTAATGAGTTTCCCGAACCACGATTTCGACCCGCCATCGCTCGAATCCGCCAGACGTATCTCTCTGAACTTGATATCCAGACTGTCTTTTTTTCTGTAACTGACAACTTCATCGATTTGCAGAGGCAAACTGCGGATTTGACTCCAGTAAACCGAATCGCGCGACCTTGCCAGAGAATCAACCGTAACCTGCACGTTACTTTTCCGGCCGGATATTTCAAGCGATTCGCGTTTCTGTTTACTTTCCTCCGGCTCTGTCTTTTCGAGCATCAATCCGGCTAATTTATAAGCGTCTCTGTTGGAAAGATTGTCTTTTGACGACAGCTCTTCGAGTTCTTTTTCCGCTTTCAGCTGCTTTTTGCTCTTTGTTTTTTTCGTCAGTGTATCTGTTGCAGAGACGGGAATATTTTCGTTCACCGGTATGTTTGCAGGAGGTCCGTTTATTTCTATTTTCCTGTATTTAATTGAAGAATAATATTTTATTTCTGCGTCTAATCCTATAATACCGATATTTATACTGTCTTCAATAGTGTATGCAACCGGAAGAAAAACCGAAGGCTTGACTTCGCTGTAGTTAACTGTAAACCGTTCGTTTACCCCCATTATAGAGGAATTAAGTTCCAGATTCCGCACATTCCAGCTGTTGCTGATGATATACAGCCGGCCGCCGCTCAGCAACATCGGACTTTTCTTTTTAGGCTCTATGCGTATCCTGTTGATTACATGATCTCCTTCGGCGCTTTTCCCTTCAAGCACAAATCTGTAATACGTAAACGCGCCCGGTGACAGTGGCGAAATCATTCCTCTCACAGTCGGGGAATAAATGCTGGCGGTCGCAACTCCCATCGGCGAATCTTCGTCTATCATCTCCTTTGGAAAACTCGACGATACGGCAATCACTTTCTGTTCGTATTTATCGGGAGATGTGAATACTACTTCATTATGCGATTCCATCAGTAAAAGCGAACCTTTTATCGCTTTGACTTCATCGACGCGTGATTCTATCCATCGCGCCATTTTGTTAATCTTCATGCTTCCTTTCAGATATATCTCCGATTCGTAGCTTTTCACCTGATGTAAATAGTACGGGGCCATAGCAATCGCCCTGCGCATAATGGCGTATGCAGGATCTTCCCTGCGCGGCGAAATCACAATTTCTTTAAGTTCATACACTTTCTCTTTCAAAGAAACGGTTACAGACTGTAAAGGTTTGTCGACTGTCACATTAACCGACTGTTTTTCATATCCCAGCGAACTGAACTCGCAAGTATAGTTTCCTTCTTTCAGACTGATTTGAAATTCCCCGCTGTTGTCTGTCGCTATTCCCTGCGATATTTCGCGTATAAACAGCACTGCACCCGGAACAGGATTACCCTCATTATCCGTAACTTTCCCTCTCAGGATTTGAGCCTGAACGCCCGATGCAAACACGCACAACAGAAGTGTTGTCAGAATGCAAATCTCTCTTTTATACATATATTCCGCTGCAAATTAATTTTATATTCAATTTTATGTAGTTATACAATTTTTCCTGTTATGATACTTTTAAATACGAATGGTTTAAATACAGGGGAACGCAATAATGATGAAACACTCCATGACACGTCTTACAATATACTTACAGTAAACTTTTTCCCGCCTTTTCAGTTTCGGTACGAAACGGATACTTACAACGACGCTTTTCGCAATGTCCTTACAACAAGCCTTTACCCGCCTCATCGTCATTGCGAGGAGCGCAGCGACAAAGCAATCCAGCAAGTCGTGGATTTCTGGATTGCTTCGTCACTACGCTCCTCGCAATGACGACCCGCCGCGGATTGTTTCGTCGCTCGTCGCACACTCTTCGATAAGCGTCATTACGCTTTCAGTTTCGGCACGAAACGGTTATTTACAATGACGAAGAGGCGGAAAAAGCGATGCCGGCGATGTCCCATGGCGACGACAATCGTAGTGGCAAAAAATTTTTTGCCCTTTCAAAATTTTTTGCCATCCGAAGATTAACATGACCGGACTGTACAGCAAGTCCCGCAGGGACGACACTTTATTAACCGTATGCTTTAGCATACGGCATGGGGGACCTGCGGGACTTACGGGTATACGACAAAAAAGGAATAATTGATGATATTATTAATAATAACCTAATTATGCGATCTATGAAAGTGATGAGCTCTGGCGCACGAATGTTTATCGCATCTTGCAGTTCTGGACATGTTTTGACTTCGGGACGGTTGCACCGATATAGTTCTTGGCAGGTTCAGGCTGTCGGGACAGTTGCCCGTTATGCGGGAAAGGTAATTTTTGGCTGTATAATACCTGTAATGCATCATTTCCTGGCAGGGTCAGGCCGTCGGGATGCTTGCAGTGCATCATTTCCTGGCAGGGTCAGGCCGTCGGGACGCTTGCAGTGCATCATTTCCTGGCAGGGTCAGACCGTCGGGACGCTTGCAGTGCATCATTTCCTGGCATGGTCAGACCGTCGGGACGCTTGCAGTGCATTAGACAGAAAGAATGCGAAGGCGGCTATGGAGTCTTCAATAAATAAAGGTATCAATTATGGCATCCCGTTAGGGATGCATCGCTCGGTAGAACAGTCAATATATCCTGTCCTGCATCCCGTTAGGGATGCATCCCAAACGGGATGCAACACAGGACGGTATGGGTTTTCTACCGAGCGATGCATCCCTAACGGGATGCTCTTTGCCCTGACTGCCCTGCCTGCCGGCAGGTAGGCCGTCAGGCAGGCCATTGATGAGCTGCCGGAAAATAAATCAATAATTACTACCTTTATTTATTGAACGCTCCTTTGTGTCCCTCGTCCCTCGCTCGGCGTAGCGTCCTCGCTACGTCGCAGCTATACTATGCACGGTACAGTTTTGTGATATGG
>JAISPE010000317.1 GCA_031275145.1 Prevotellaceae bacterium
AGAGAGAGAGAGAGAGAGAGAGAGAGAGAGAGAGAGAGAGAGAGAGAGAGAGAGAGAGAAGTAATCAGCGAGTTACGCAAATCGGCATACATAATACCGGAAGCAAATCAAGTTTACAAACAACAGACAACACTCCCTGTTTTATCAATCGGAGTACATACGGGACAGCAGAGTTATACGAAAAAATCACCCTGCACCGCGAGAAAATCACTCTGCACCATGGAAAAATCACCCTGCACCGTGAAAAAATCGCTCTGCACCGTGAAAAAATCACCCTGCACCGCGGAAAAATCACCCTGCACCGCGGAAAAATCACCCTGCACCGTGGAAAAATCGCTCTGCACCGCGAAAAAATCACTCTGCACCGTGGAAAAATCGCTCTGCACCGCGAGAAAATCACTCTGCAACAGAAAAGAATTAATAATCAAATTAAAAATATAGTAAAATGACTGGAAAAGTGATCGCAGCAAAGCTGCATAGAATTGAAAACGGTATTCGGGGAGCACAGAATAACCCCGAAGTACAGGAAAGACTGAATGTTTACGGATATACTCCGGAACATATCTCGAAAGGAAAACAGCTGCTGGACAATGTCATCGGACTGACGTCTACACAGGTGGAAGAGTATAGCGATCAGTACATCGCTACCGACGAGCTGGGGAAACGCTGGACGTCGGCATACTCAAAGTATATGATTACCGTGAAGGTTGTACGCGTTGCCTTTAACGGACAGCCGGAACTTCTGCAACGGTTCAATGCTACCGGACGGCGTAACAGAAGTCTTTCGGGATGGTTGCGCGACGCAAGGATACTGTACACGAATCTGCTGAACAGTCCGGACGCGCTTGAGGCAATGGCTAAGTTCGGATATTCGGTCGAAAAACTGAACGGCGAAATGGCGGATGTAGACGAAGTAGAAAATCTGCACAGTAAACGGCTGAGCGAAAAAAGCGCCGCACAGCTGTCTACCGTCGAACGCGACGAGGCTTTCGATGCCTTATGTAAATGGTACAGCGATTTCCGAGCTATCGCCCGAATCGCTCTCTACGATAAACCGCAACTGCTCGAAGCGCTGGGAATCGTTAAGAATTAAGAACTAAGAACTAAGAGTTATGAGTTAGAAGAATTAGAAATTAATTAATTAAAAAAATATTTATTTAAAGGTCTGCATAAGGGCATACGTAAAACACAAACTATTATGTATAAAAAGTTAATTTTTATCGCGATTTCAGCGATATTCACAAGTGTAATGGCGACAGGCTGCGAGTTAGCCAGCGCCGTTGCCGCACGCAATCAGCGCAAGCTTAAGAAACGCAATCCTTTTGGCGCCGGCCTGGCGACAATACTGATGTGTCTTGTGGTATTGATGTTTACTTCTTGCGTTACGCAGTACCATGCGAAACTGAAAGCCGATATTATCGGTTTTAATGACAATGTAACTACAAGTTACACCGGCGGGAACTCGAAACCTTACGATCTTTTACTGGACAGCGACAGTAAAGCAATGAAAAGACAGGTTCTGGGGCTTAAACAGGGATCCAATACAGCGGCATATTATGCACTGGATTTGGGACTTGACAGGGTAAAACAAGTCCTGAAAAAGTTTATGCAAAAAGACCCGAACAGTAAGTATTATGTCGTTATGCTTACCGACGGGCTTGACAACGTTTCCACTTCCCTGAAAAAAGGAAAGTATGCAAACGGGGATGCGTATGCGGCAGCTTTGCAACGGAAAATGGAAACAATTATGGGGAAAAAGCCCAATGTGTTTAAATCGTATGTGCTGCTGTATGAAGGCGATGATTTGAAAGAGAGCGGTTATACCGAAGAAGAATTGAGGAATAAACTTTCGGTATTTACAGGCGCTCAGAACGACGTCAGACCGGATGTGCTGCACGATTCGAATCTGGATAAACTATATGAGAAATTTGAAGCCGAATTTACAATAACTTCGTTCGACTTCGAAGTTCCAAAAGACTATGCGGGGAAAAGAATACGAATGTTGCTCAATGATGAACAGGATACTCGCGGACAGATTTATTTCGAAGCCGACCTTGTTAAAAAAGGAAAGTCATACCGGCTTGAAAGAATATCGACAAGCAGAGATCTTTCGATTGAAATTCCGGTAAGCGGTTTTATTAAAATGGATGACAAACATGACAAAAACAGCACAAAGGCAGGGTTTTCAATAAAAAAAATGCGCTACGACAACGGTTCGTATAAAATCAATAAAAAAAATGTAACGCAGTGGTTCGAAGACGGTGGAAAATTTCGAAAAAATTCGGAATACAGCGCAACCGCAAGCAATATGAAAAACGCTTATATTCTGGTTATTCTGGATACGAGTACTTCATTCGCAAGTCAAATTACCGCAGCCAAAGAAACAATACTTAAAATTGTAGAATTTATCAGCAAAGAAATATAATAAATATGAAAAGTTTGATTATAATCTTATTATTCCTGTTTTGCAGTATTGAAATATATGCGCAGACAGATACAGATACAGATGCAGTATCGCTCCATGTTAAAGCTTATACGGACAGTGTGAGCAGCATAGCAATATCTACCGTGAGTGATATAATAAGCGACGTTCTGAAAGCAAACAGATATTCTGTTGGTTCTGTTGGCGACAGCAACTTTACATTGTCGGTTGAGATAAGCATGGATAAAGAAAATTTTGTCCTGAAATTCCACTGGTTCCCGTCAAAAGAAAGAAAGGAACGCACCTGCGTTACCACTCAGGGATACGCGGATCTGGAAGACGTGATTAATGAAAACATGAAGCATGTTCTGGCAGATTTCAAATCGTTCAAATCGGCCCTTGCAAAAAAAACCGTAACCCGACAGCCCCGACAGCCCCGACAGCAGCCCGAAGTATTTCGAAATCCGGATTCGGATTCGGATCCGGACAGTGATTATGAAACATCTGCGCCGACGCTGTCCAGCATCTATTACTCGGGCGTAAAAGTCTTCGACGGCAGCAGAAGACTGTCGAACTATGAAGTGCAGCGGATTTTCAATGACACTCAGGCGCTGCCGCAGTACAATAGAGGACTGAAGCAGAGAAAAATCGGAAATAGACTGTTGTGGACGGGCGTTGGCGCTGCCGTTGCGGGAATAACGCTGTCTGCCGTATCGGGCTATGTCGAACTTGGCGGCGCTTTGGCAGTAGTCGGTTGCGCTGAAATCGCGGGAGGCGTTGTATTGAAATTTTTCGGTAGAAAATCCATTCAAAAATCCGTTGATACCTATAATCGAAAATACTCCTTTAATCCTGGATGGGAATTTGGCATAACTCGACATGGAATAGGTCTTGCAGTCAATTTTTAGCAGGAAAATAAAAATTCAGGAACAACATAAATGAGACAGGTTCTACCGGGCGACGCATCCATACGGGATGCGAAAAAGAATTATCTTATTTATTTCGCGTTCCTAAAATTCGGAGATTAATTAATTATAAAAAGATTAAAAATATTTATTTAAAGGTCTGCGTAAGGGCAGACATAAAACACAAATTATTATGTATAAAAAATTAATTTTTATCGCGATTTCAGCGATATTCGCAGGTGCGGCGGCGACTGGATGCGGCGGCAGCAGGCAGACGGCCAGCGCCTCCGCTCCAAACGGCAAACCTTTGGACAGTATCCCCTGTAAAGTATATGACGACGATGAAAACTTTGCTGCAACCGGCATGGCATCGGGCGCGGCAAACCGGCAAGACGAGCTGCAGTTAAAGGCTCTTAAAAATGCACAGGACATGATTGCTGTGAGCGCTAAATCCGCTGTAAAAAGTTATTTTATCAAATCAGCCGGCTCGAAGAGAGTCAGGCTGGACGGGGATACTGTTGACAGCATTGTCAAAGGTATTACCAAACGTACCTGTCTGGAGTTCTCGAAGATTGATGACAAGGGAAATGTAAAATGTTACGTCGGAATTAAAATCAGCAAGGCACAGATTGAAGAATCTGTTGACGCGATTATTACTGCACCTGACGAAACAGCCAGAAAAATAGCAGAAGATATAAATAAAAATATGAAACCTGAATATAAACCACTGAAATGATTAAGAAAATTAAAATGATTAAAAATACTTATTTAAAGGTCTGCATAAGGGCAGACGTAAAACAAAATTATTATGTATAAAAAGTTAGTTTTTATCGCGATTTCAGCGATATTCGCAAGTGTAATGATGACAGGCTGCGGCAGCAGTAAACAGGCGACGGGCAACAATTACACCCCCCAGCCGGCGGGCAGTCCTTTCGGGAATGTGTATGAAACGCCGTGTTCGGAACAGGATACGGACGAATACTTCGGTGCAGTGGGGATTGCAAACGGTTCCAAAAACCGCATGGACGTATTGCAAACTTCGGCTTTGACAAATGCACAGAACGTTGTACGGCAAAAAATGAAACATGCCTACAAGGGAGCTATCGACGATTACAGCAATTATATCGGCAACAACGCAGGTTCGGATGCCGATGCTAAAGTGGAACGTGCGGGAACTCAGATTATCGACGCTGTAATTAACAACACCAAAGCAAGCTGCGGTCCGAAGTTTTCATCGGTGGACGAAAAGGGAAATGTTACGTGTTATGTCGGCATTCGAGTGAGCAACAAAGACGTTGTCGATAAAATTATTGACAACGTTTCCAAAGACGAAGAACTGAGAATCCGTTTTCAGGAAAGTGAGTTCAGAAAACGGATGGATGCCAATTTTGAAAAATTCAAAGAAGACAATAAACAGTAAGAACAGTTTTTCATGAAACAGTTATTATTTATAATCATCTGTGTACTGTCATCCACTGCTGTGGCAGGGCAGTACACTTTTTCAAAAGAGCGTCCGCAATGGGTGGACGGATTCTTTAAGGAAGCGGCAAATTCGTATATCGAAGTTGTTTCCGACGTCGGTTACGATGAAGAAAACGCGCGAAACAAAGCCGCTAAAATGATCGCCGAACGCCGCAGCCGCGTAACGGGACAGGAGGTTTCCGTAAACAACGGCAATGTGCAGATAACAGCCAATGATAAACTGATCGTAAAAGCGCGTATCATTGATGAATATATCGAGTGTCGAGGACCGGGAGATTACCGTGCGTTTCTTTTAGTACAGACCGCAAAAAATCCCTCATTGACGTTTGAGGGCTTAGACTATACCCCCAAATACCCTTTCTCGCCCCGCGTATTCGTTCCCGGCATGGCGCAACTGTACAAGGGCAGCACAGCGAAAGGCATTCTTTTCATTGCCGGCGAGGCTGTACTGATTGGCGGTGTTGTGGTTGCCGAAAATCTGCGCGCGTCATACAACTCGAAACTCGGTTCCACGCACAGCGCAGCCGATATGAAATCGTATATCAGCAACGCCGATAACTGCAAAAACATTCGCAACGGGCTGATTGCAGGGGCAGCAGCGCTATACGTGTGGAATGTGATTGACGGATGTGTGGCAAAAGGCAGGAAACACGTCGTCGTACTTGGCGACAATACGCTCAAAATAATGCCTTTCGCTACGCCCTATAACGCCGGAGTATCTCTGGCATTTAATTTTTAACAGTATTAATAAATAATGTAAAAAAAATGAAAAAATATTTATGTATGACAGGCTGCATGTTGCTCTTAGCGATGTTCAGCGGCTGTTCGGAAGACGAACACAGGATATTTGCAACGCTCTACGGCGTAATAAACGACGCCGAAACGGGCGATCCGGTTGCAGGCGCGACGGTAACACTGAGCCCGGGCGGCAAAACACAGACCTCCGGCACAGACGGACAGTTTGAGTTTGCCGATCTCGACGCACAGCAGTACACGATTACCGTACAGAAAACAGGATACCAGACTAACCGGAAAACGGTTACCGCCGTAGCCGCCGAAAAAACGGAAGCAAATATCCCATTATCTAAAAGTAATTAACAGTTAATCATTTTTTATTGAAAAGATATGAAAAAGATAATTTATTTAATGATGGCAGCAACGCTTTTATGCGGATGCACCAAAAAGGAAACAGAACCGGAAGAACTTCCGGGAAGTATTTACGGAGTAATCACCGACAAAGCCACCGGAGAACCGGTACAGTCGGCAGGCGTGCAGCTCTCGCCTTCGGGAACAAAAACCGTTACCGGCAGCGAGGGTCAGTACGAATTTACCGGACTGAAAGCCGGCGCGTATTCCATCAGTGTTACCAAAACAGGCTACACCGATCTTGCGGACTATAAAATCACCGTCGCAGCCGGAAAAACCGCCAAGGGGGATGTACAGCTCGAAAAACTGCCGCCTTCGCTGCGCGTGGTAAATGACAGCAAACAGAATATCGACATGCTCGACTTCGGTGATGCCGCCGGCGATGTTACACGTTCGTTCAGTATTTTCAATGACGGTCCGATATCGCTCGAATGGCAGCTGACCGAAACAAGCGAATGGATTACCGGTGTGAGTAAAGCCGAAGGCGCTCTGAGCGCCGGAGCAACGCAGGCCGTTATCATTACCATCGACAGGGACAGGTTAGCCAGTGGAGAGAATACTACTACCATCCACGTTACATCCAACAACGGAAGCAAACAGCTGACGGTAAAAGCAACTGAAAACAGAAAACTGCCTGTACTCATCACATTAGACGCTACGGATATTACTGCGAGTACGGCAGTGTTTCACGGAATAGCCACCGACGTCGGAGTACCCGCCTATACCGAACGCGGTTTTGTGTATTCTGCCTCATCCATGCCGACAGTGGAAAACACCATCGCCAAACTGACTGTCGCCGCAATTGTAGCTGACAGCATCGAATATACAGCCATTGCCACAGGTCTGGATCTGGAACGTACTTATTATGTCCGGGCTTATGCCATCAATAAGGCAGGTACGGCATACAGTACCAATGAAGTGAGTTTTACGACGGAGATGGCGTTGCCGAAAGTTACTACGCAAGACGTAACAAATAAAATCATCGCTACAGGTGTTGCCACGTTTAACGGAACAATTGAGAACGAAGGCGACCCTGCTTACAGTGAGCGAGGTTTTGTATATGACGCAGTACGTAATCCCACAGTGGATGACAACATTAAAAAACCGGTTTCAGGTAAGGGTAAAGGCATTTTCTCTTCCAATCTCACAGGCTTGGTCGAAGGAAACATATACTATGTCAGGGCATACGCTACCAACGATAAAGGTACGGCTTACGGCGAAGAAGTTATTTGTGATTTCAATGCTAAAATGCCTGTTGTTACTACGCTGGCAGTTTCCGATATTGATGTTGCCTCAGCCAGATTCAACGGTAGAATTGAAAGTATGGGCGATCTTGCCTGTATCGAACGCGGGTTTGTATATGGAACAATGCCCATTCCAACCATTGAGGATGGCGCTAAAAAAACGGCATCCGGTACAGGTACAGGTGAATTCAGTGCAAATATCTCGGAATTAACCACCGGAGTAACTTATTATGTATGCGCATACGCTACCAACAGCAAGGGGACTGCGTATGGCGTACCGGTTAGCTTCAAACCGGAATCGCCTTATTATGCAGTACTGCCGTCAGCAGGTATAATGGTGCAAAAACAGGATATTGCTGAACCCGTAATAGTCTGGGAAAGCGCTAACACTTTGTGTGAAAACTCTACGGTAGGTGGTTATACTGATTGGCGGTTACCTACAATAGATGAATTGACAATTATATACGGTGAACGAAATTCTATAGGTGGATTTAAGAACAACTGGTACTGGAGTGCTACTTATCTGGGTCTTTATTATGGTACTGCTGCTTATTATTATATCAATTTTAGTAATGGAAGCCGTGATGCTCCTTCTTATCGTACGATGAATTATGCCCGTGCAGTCCGCAGTTTACCGTGAGTGTATTTTTAGGAATTTTTCTTGAATCGTCGATAAAGGCATAAAACATGATTTTAGCAGTTTGATAAAATGACATGAGTATTCCATTTTATTTAACGGAGTGGAATACTCTTTTTTTGAATTACTGAAATATAAAGGAAAAACAGTGAAAAAGATAATTTATTTAATGATTGCAGCCGCGCTATTATGCGGATGCACCAAAAAGGAAAATGAACGTTCTTCCGTTACCCAAATTCACGGAACGGTGGTAACATCGGGCGAGCCTGTTAACGCGGCAGCCATACTGCTGACTCCGGGCGGCGGCGTGAAAATCACCGGCAGCGATGGCATGTACAAATTTGCCGACCTGCAACCGGGCAAATACGAACTTAAAGTCTTCAAGGAAGGTTTTCAGAGTTTCAATACAAGCATCGACGTTGCACACGGGAAAGACGAGGAGGTAACGGTTATACTGACCCGCGGCGCCGGAAACCTGTCTATCAACAAAGCATACGTAGATATGGGATCTAACGAAGGCAACAATGTAGCCGGATTCAGTATCCTGAACGCAGGCAACGCCGAACTGACATGGTCGGTAAGCAATGCTGCACGCTGGATAACAAACGTTGACCCGCCGGAGGGCGCCGTTGCGGCTAACAGCTCAGCAGCAGTTGTGTTTACCATTGACCGCAGCAAACTTAGCAGCAATACCGTCGACAATTATGCAATCCTCGTAGTGCGTTCCACAACTGCCGGCGACGGCTCTACTGCCGAACTGCTGGTAACTGTGTTCAACGTCGGCGACGGCGCCAACGTTACTGCGGTAATAACATTACTGTATGACGGAATTATGGTACAGAGTTATGATATAAGCAGTGGCGCCGACTGGAATGCTGCAAATAATTTATGTAAATCTTCAAGAGTAGCCGGATATAGCGATTGGCGATTACCCACACGGGGAGAATTGAACGCCATGTATGATGGTAAAACAGCAATAGGAGGATTCAGTAATGCGCTATATTGGAGTAGTGATCGTGATAGTAATTATTCTTCTTCTTATTATTATGCAAAAAAATTTGAGGATGGAAGTATGCGTAGCTACTTTGATTCTAATTCTTTTCGTGCACGCGCAGTCCGTACTTTACCGTAATCAATGTGGAAGGAATTTTGAATCGTCGATAAAGGTAATAAAACATGATTTTTAACAGTTTGATAAAATGATATGAGTATTCCATTTTATTTATTCCTCGCGCGGTCTATTTTTGTGAATTGGATATGCGACCAGCCTGCCGGCAGGCAGACGAAGCAATCCGCGACGGGTCGTCATTGCGGGGAGCGCAGCGACGAAGCAATCCGCGACGGGTCGTCATTGCGAGGAGCGCAGCGACGAAGCAATCCAGGAATCCACGACCTTCCGGATTGCTTCGTCGCTACGCTCCTTACAATGACGCTTTTTGTAAATAACACATTAAGAGGCGATTTTAGTTAACTCATAACCGAGCTGTTTAGCCAGTTTCTGTAACCTTTGTTCCTGTATGGCGTTTTGTTTTTT
>JAISPE010000322.1 GCA_031275145.1 Prevotellaceae bacterium
ATTTGCAACATGATAGTTAAAAATAATATTAGTGTAATAAGATGAAAAAGATTGGTTTAGGACTGTTTATAGCGTTAGGATTTTTTGCTTCGTGCGGCGAAAGATACGAAGAACCGAGAGGAATGGACTTCGACGGCACGTGGACTCTCGTCGAATCTTATGTTGATACAGTAAAAGTTGATATCCACAGAGGGAAATTTTTGACGGCAAGGAAATTTGAAAGCGAAAACCTTTTGCTGTTCTACTCGGGAGCTTTGTATGATTCTTCATTTTTCTTTAGAGTTCAGAATAATAACCTTTACGTTCGTCGGGTTTTGGATTCCGTTGATGTAATACACAGATACTATTTGACTGATTCGACAGGCAATGAGGTATTGGATGCAACGGGCAATAGAATCCCCGTAATTGATACCATACGGGATGCCCAAAAGCCATTGCACCCCGAAACGGATTATTCTCCCGAAAAATATTACGGTACATATTCTTTCAATGAAGGAGCACAATTGACATTGACCATAAATCGCTATTTTACCGATGCAAGCGGTGCGCCGACAACAACACTGTATGGACGTGACGTATATGTCCGTCCCGTTGAAAAGGAATGACGGGTGTCAATATTCTGTCGTTTTTTGAAAAATATGGAATACGGAAAAATCCGGCAATTTTATTTATCAATAAGATAGCCATGATATACAAAGAATTGTCGGTTAAATATACTGTTTTCTAATATTTTTATTATCTTTGCCCCAAATTTTAGTATTTGGTGAAGATTGTTTAATAAATATTTTATTTCAGATGGAAAGTCCAAAAGTATTGTTTGTCAGTTCGGAAATTTCTCCTTATTTACCGGAAAGCGCTGTTTCGAGCGTATGTCAGCAGCTACCGTCCGCAATTCAGGAAAAAGGTTTCGAGATAAGAACTTTTATGCCCCGTTTCGGTTGTATAAACGAACGTCGCAACCAGTTGCACGAAGTAATCCGTCTTTCGGGATTAAATTTGATTATCAACGATTCGGATCATCCTCTGATAATTAAAGTAGCATCAATATCTGCGGCAAGAATGCAGATATACTTTATTGATAACGACGATTATTTTCAGAGGAAAACACTGTATAAGAACGACGACGGAGCATGGTTTCCCGATAACGACGAACGCTCGATATTCTTTGTAAGAGGAGTTTTGGAAACGGTGCGCAAACTTCGCTGGTCGCCAGACATCATCCATTGTCACGGCTGGTTTTCATATATTCTGGCTCTTTACCTGAGGAAATCGTTTAAGGACGATCCCTTATATGCCGATTCCAGAATTATCCTCTCGCTATACGACGAGGCGACTCCGGAAACGTTCGACGAAGATTTCAAAAAGAAAGCCGCAAACGACGGCGTCAAAAACAAAGATCTGGAAATGATGAACGAGCCGACGTTCGAAAATTTACTCAAGATGTGTATCAACTTTTCGGACGGCATTATCGTGGCGGCGCCCGGTTCAAATGAACAGTATATTCAGTATGCTCTTGAAAACAAGAAGCATGTACTCGAATATCAGTCGCCGGAAGAATATATCGACAAATATGCGGATTTCTACAAAACAGTCGCAAAAAGAAGAAAAAAGAACAAAATATAAACCCACATGGAAAGTGATCAAAATCATTCGAATCAAAGTTTGAAAAACGACATCGTCGTGATGTTGAAAGAGAAATCAACAGTCAAACAGCAGGTTTACGACAATACATTCGAAACGTTTTCGATACTTAAAGATGTATTGCACGAGTTGATAAACGATGTAAACGACGAAATTCTGGATACAGACCGGAGAATCAAACTGGATTACAGAGACAGAGGCAAGTTTGAAGCCGAAGCTAAAATTGCAGAAGACATACTGATTTTCAGTATGCATTCCAATGTCTTTGAATTTGACAGAGACCATCTGGTGTGGAAAACATCATACGTGCAAAAAAACCGGCTGAACTCGTACTGCGGAATCGTAAGCATCTACAATTTCCTGTCCGACTCGTTCAAATACAATAGAATAAATGATCTCGGATATCTTATAGGACGGATATTCATCAATCGCGAAAAACATTATTTCGTAGAAGGCAAACGGCAAATGAACTGTCTTAACAATTTCTCAACTCAGATAATCGACGAAAACGAAATCAGGATAATTCTCGAAAAAGCAATTCATTATGCCCTGCATTTCGATTTACTGACGCCTCCTTACGATACGGTTAAGATTGCAACGGTTGAACAGCTGAATGCAAAAATCGAAAACGGAAAATTACAAACAGGAAAACGTCTTGGATTCAGGTTTGAATCGGACGATATATTATTATAAAATATTTTTTTATCATGGATTATAACACTCAAAGAAAAAAATTGGCGCTCCCCGAATACGGACGGTCTATTCACAAAATGGTCGACTGGGTTACAACAATCGAAGATCGCGACGAACGAAACAGTCAAATACGCGCTGTTATCACGGTTATGGGAAATATGAATCCTCATTTGAGGGACGTGAACGATTTCAAACATAAACTTTGGGATCACGTGCACCTAATGTCGGATTTCAAAATTGATATTGATTCCCCTTTCCCCATTCCTACAAAGGAAAGTTTTAATACGCCGATACACGTTATCCCTTATGCCTCGGAGCCGATAAAAGTGCGACATTACGGACGGAATATTCAGCTGATGATAAACAAAATAGCCGGCGCCGAAGATTCCGAATCAAGGGGAAAATCACTGCTTATGCTTGCCAATCACATGAAAAAGTCGTATGTTACATGGAACAAGGAAACCATAAGCGATGACATCATTTTCAGAGACATTGAATTTCTCTCGGGCGGGAAAATTAAAATTTCGCCGGATACCAAACTTGCGCCGGCATACAATTTGAATATCAGTACTACCCCACCGGCTCCTGCAAAAGGCAGCAACAGTGGCAGTAAAAAGGCAAAAAAGAAAAAATAAATAACTGAAAATGGCAACTTTCGAGGTAACAGGGGGATTGTCTCTGCATGGGGAAATTGTTCCTCAGGGAGCCAAGAACGAGGCATTGCAAACGATTTGTGCCGTATTGCTTACCGAGAATAAAGTTACCGTCGAAAATGTGCCTCCTATTCTGGACGTTAACAGCATGATTGAATTGCTGGCCGAAATGGGCGTCACTGTCGAAAAAATATCGGAAACGGCTTATTCTTTTGAAGCTAAATCAATAGATTTCGAGTATCTTCAAACCCCGCAGTTCAGAAAAAAAGCGACAGGACTGAGAGGTTCCATTATGATTGTCGGACCCTTGCTGGCGCGTTTCGGAAAAGCTTTTGCTCCGAAACCCGGAGGAGACAAAATCGGACGCCGTCGTCTTGATACTCACTTTATCGGATTCCAAAATCTTGGAGCAAGTTTTGAATATGACGCGGCTACCTCTTTTTATAAAGTTGAAGCCCGGACTTTGAAGGGTACATATATGCTGCTTGACGAAGCCTCGGTAACCGGTACGGCAAATATCATTATGGCGGCCGTACTTGCAAAAGGAACGACAACCATCTATAACGCTGCATGCGAGCCTTATATACAGCAATTGTGTAAAATGCTGGTACGGATGGGCGCGAAAATACAGGGCACAGGCTCTAACCTTCTAACTATCGAGGGAGTAGAGCGCCTTTCGGGAACTACGCACCGGATTTTACCCGATATGATTGAAATCGGCAGTTTCATCGGAATGGCGGCAATGACCCGGAGCGAAATTACGATTAAAGATGTGTCGATTAATGATCTGGGTATTATTCCGGCTCAATTCAAGCGATTAGGCATCAACCTCGAAGTTCGTGACGACGATATTTTTGTGCCTGTGCAGGAATCGTATGAGATAGAGAGTTTTATTGACGGCTCGATAATGACTATTGCCGATGCGCCCTGGCCCGGTCTCACTCCCGATTTGCTTAGCGTTTTTCTTGTTGTGGCCACTCAGGCCAAAGGCAGTGTGCTGATACATCAGAAAATGTTCGAAAGCCGTCTGTTTTTCGTTGATAAATTGATAGATATGGGCGCGCAAATTATACTTTGCGATCCTCACAGAGCTACAGTCATCGGTCATAACAGAAAAATAAAACTGAAAGCCACAATGATGACTTCCCCCGATATTCGTGCCGGCGTTGCCCTGCTCATTGCTGCGATGTCGGCAAAAGGTACAAGCATTATCCACAATATCGACCAGATAGACAGAGGATACGCCAAAATAGACGAACGCCTCAACGCTTTAGGCGCACATATTAAAAGAATTATAAACTGATAAAGGTTTTTCAGTTTGTCATGTCCCGAAACAGGTTTACACTCAAAATCAGGACAGAATGACAAAAGTCGAAGAAGTTTATCTACTGTACGGTATTTGTTTTAAAAAAGTGTTTTTTGAACCCGACAGGGGTGTAAAAAATATCGAATATTATGAAAAAAGCACCGTTCTGTTTTCGAATGAATGAAATCCCATAGGGATGACATGTCGATCTTCGTTTAAACTGTTGAAAATATTCCGGAGCTTACGGCAAGGATGATATCATTAATAATCTAATTATACGATCTTTACATTTTAATTATATGAACGGAGGGAAACTTCAGTATTTGCGATGTATCTGTTGTAATGGGGGGGATAGTATTGGAGTTCTTAAATTGACATTGTGCTTTAGCTTACGGCAAGGGTACCTGCGAGACTTGCTGTGCGCAGCAGGAGAAAGTTCTATGGTTTTTCGAATTAACCTGTTTAATGGGGTATTCATTAGCTCAGTTCAATTACGGTACGAAACGGATATTCGCAATGAAGACCGGACATTGACATGACACTGTCATACTAATCATAAACCCTGAATCAAGTTCAGAGACAAAAATCACAGTTCAGACAATGACGGCACGAAACGGATATTCGCAGGGACGGCGCTGTAATTCCAGGCACGTAAATTTTCTCTTCGATAGCCGGAAATTTCTTCTTCGGTAGAAATTTTTTTTCTCTTCGGTAGCCGGAAATTTTCTCTTCGATAGAAATTTTTTTTCTCTTCGGTAGAAATTTCGTTCGGTCTCTTTGGACATAATTAACAGAATTGTCATTTACATCCGGCAAAAACAAATTCGGCAGAAATTTTTTCAATAAAAAATTATTTTGTTCGCCGTATTAAAAAATGTATTACTTTTGTATCGTGTTTAAGTAATGGCAGAAATTTAATAAAGATAATGATATGAATCTTTTTTTCGCACATAATCTCCCGATGAATCAGACAGTTGTCTGGTCTGGCACGATTATTGTAGAGAGAGAGAGAGAGAGAGAGAGAGAGAGAGAGAGAGAGAGAGAGAGAGAGAGAGAGAGAGAGAGAGAGAGAGCTCAATGAGATATATAAATATATCAAGCGCTAATAATGTCTATATCTAAAC
>JAISPE010000330.1 GCA_031275145.1 Prevotellaceae bacterium
GGCGTAAATGCTCAAAAACGGGCAGTTGCACTGCATCATCTGGATTCGCCGTGGCGACCGTCCGACCTCGAACAGCGCGAAGGCAGAGCAATCCGGAAAGGCAATGAAATCTCCAAACATTTTGCTGACAACAAAGTCGATGTTATCATTTACGCTGTCGAAAAAAGTCTTGATTCCTACAAATTTAATCTGCTTCACAACAAACAGTTATTTATCACTCAACTAAAAACAAACAGTATGGGCGCACGTACAATCGACGAGGGCAGTCTGGATGAAAAATCGGGAATGAATTTTTCGGAATACGTTGCCATTCTGTCCGGTAACACCGACCTGCTGGAAAAAGCGCGTCTGGAAAAGAAGGTCGCCGTCCTCGAAAGCGAACGTAAAAGTTTCAGTCAGAACAAAGCCATTTCCGTACACAAACTGGAAAACATCGTCAATACGGTAAACGGTAATAATGACCTGATTGCCCGCGCAAAAAGCGACCGGGACAACTACATGAGCCGCGCTGTCAGAGACAGCGACGGCACGGTGCGGAATCCGATACGGTTAGACGGCGTACAGGGTTCAAATCCTCAAGCGGTCGGGTTGAAACTGAACGAAATAGCAAAGAACGCATATACGGCGGGAGAATACACGAAAATCGGTACTCTGTACGGCTTCAGTCTGCTCGTTAAAACGGAAACAACGGCAAAAGACGGTCTGGATTTAAGGATAAACCGCTTTTTTATTGAGGGAGAGGGAAATGTCAAATACTCGTACAACAACGGTCATATTGCCGGCAACCCGCTGTTAGCTTCGAGAAGTTTTATCGGCGCTCTGGAAAAAATCCCTTCGCTGATAGAGAAATACGAAAAGGAAAATGAGAAAATCTCAAAGAATTTGCCCGTATTGCAGGAAGTAGTCAGTTCCGTCTGGCGCAAGGAAAACGAACTGAAAGACCTGAAAACGGAACTGGATGCGCTGGACAGAAAAATACAGCTGTCGCTGAAACCTGTCGAACAGGGTGAAGATAAAACCGGAGAAAAACAGGACGGCAGACAGCAGATACCTGTTCCGCAGGAAAGCCGGAAACTGACGGAAACGGAAAAAGCGGTACAGTCTCTGAATGACCTTGCAAGCGGCAGGTTAAGCGTAAAGGACTTTTCGCAGATGTGCAGGGAAACACAGACCGCTCAGCCGTCAAAAGAGGAAAATACATCTCCTGTTACCGGCAACGTTCCGAAATCCGGTAATCAGTCAAAAGGATTTAAAATATGACTTATGCAGATTTGAAACAGCGACAGAACTGGACGTTGGAACAGAAAATCGACCATGCCGCCGGCGTCGTTTCTCACTTCATGGAAAAGACGGACGGCAATCTGTATGTTTCGGTGAGCGGGGACAAGGATTATGAAAAGTAAAAGATTAATGAAGTGGTCAATTTGGGATAATTTTCACAATATTCGAGTTACAAAACGAATATTTGCCTTGTGAAAAACAACTGCTAATACGCATAAAAACAGGCGTTTATCGCACTGCGTCCTCATTCATGTCGCGAAAATAGATAACATCCATAAAGAGAGGCATTTCAAGAAGACATGAAACTATTCGTGTTACAAAAAGTCGCTATTCGGAAGATTTCTCTTGTTTTGCGTATTGTATTGCATTACTTTTGGGTCGATAAATTAGTGTTAATTTTTAAATTATTTTAGACTATGTCAAAAAATGAAAAAAGAAGTCTATTGACTTCATTAACGAACCCGAGAAAATGTCGAAGTTCAGCATGAATGATATTTTAGGTGGAAGGGCAGTACAAGCGTACGTAAATTGCATGAACGTATATCATAGCCCAGCTACAACAGCATCAGCTAGACTTGATGTATAATAGCATATCCTGCCTTTGTAAGAGATTATTCGGAGAGTTGTACATCTGCTTATTGGTGAAACGTATTGAAAGAATGGATCTTTTCGAAGAACTTTATCGGCAATATGGATACGATGTTAGATTTCTTCCCGAATTTTGCGTGGGTGGTTGTGGCGCTACAGTTATCAATTACTATATAGTTGGTCCCGAAGGTGAATTGTATAAATGTTGGAATGATTTAGGTGTCAAAAAGCAAATAGTCGGTTATTTAAATAGTGATGAAATTGTTAATTTTGAATTATTGGCAAGGTATATGGCTGGACCAACTATGATGGATAGTCATGAATGTATTGAATGTAAATTGTTACCTACATGCGAAGGTGGATGTATCTGGGAAAGGCATAAAAATCTTTTTGAAGGTAGAAAATATGATTACCTCTGTAACACAAGAAAAGATAATATTGATCGTGCACTTGAACTGCATTATGAAAAAATGATAAAACAACAAAAACATCATGAACAAGATTATGAAAAGGACATTTCTTACAGTATTATTTAATCTGGTGTTTTCTTCCATAATATTTTCACAGACAGGGAAAATATCTGGGCATGTCGCCAATGGAAACAACGAATCGGTTAAGGATTATCACGTTGTAATATTGAATACAAGCGATTCGTCATTTGTGTCTGGAACGTCGTTTGCCGTTGAGAATTTTTCAATTCCAAAGCCCGCAGGGAAATATCTCGCAAAAATCACCAGCATTGGTTATGAGGACGTAATCATCGAAATACCGGACATTTCAGGGGATATACAACTTGGTAAAATTGTTTTGTCGCCAAAAGTATATAGTCTGGACGAGGTAGTTGTACATGGAAAATCGCCTTTTATGACAATGAAAGACGACAAATTCATCTACAACGTCGAAAACAGCACAATAAGTAATTCAGGGACAGCAATAGACATGTTGAAACGCGTACCGTACGTAATCGCCGATCCAAACGGTTTGATTTCCGTAGCCGGGCGTGATAATGCTCTGATTCTTATCAATGGCAAACAAATCCATGGCAACGAGGAATTGCAATTACTTAATTCTTCGCGTGTACGTCAGATTGAAATAATAACAAATCCCTCAGCAAAATACGAAGCCGAAGGACATGCGGTAATAAACATCATCACCAAAAAAAGTTTGGGAGAAGGATTGAGAAGTTCGCTTTATACCGATTACAGGCAGGGCAGACGCGGCTCAATTTATTTCTCGCCGGAACTGTCATACGAGTTTGATAAATTCCGGTTATATACGAGTCTGGGCGGTGAACGCTATAACAGTAAAGCATATACCGACACATGGATAAAATATGAAAAAGAAAATTATTTATTCGAACATTACACATACGCTCTGACATTGATGGAAATATGGAATTTTGAATACAATGCAGGCATAGACTATTCTATTGACAAAAAAAATTCTGTAAATATTTACTTTGATGGATATTTGACAGATAGGAGCAGAAATGATTTGCAGGATATGCATATTAATAAAAACGGTGTTCAATTTCCTGTTATGAAGTCGGATGGACTTGAAAAAACATACCCCGAACAGTCATCTTTCGGAGTGAATTACGATTACAAAAACGAAAAAGGAACGGAAATATCTTTTATGAATAACTATACTGGATATTCGACATTAACACGTTCGACTATAACGGAAACAAATCAGAATACTCTATCCACAAACGAAATGAGAAGCGTTTTTGACAACGATTACAGTTTGTTTGCGTCCAAACTTGATATCTCAATTCCGGCGTCGAAAGCCGGAGGGCAGATTGAATTTGGCGGAAAGTATTCATGGATAAAAAATAACAATCTTATTGATTTTGAAAGATATTTATCGGGAAATTGGGTTATCGATCCAACGTATTCAAACACAGTTGATTTTACAGAAACTATTTTAGCCGGATATGCGTTGTTTTCAGGTAAGGTGAAAAATTGGCGCTACTCGGCAGGCGTGAGAGCCGAAAATGTATGGACAGATAATAAATCGCCGGAAGAGAGCCTTTCATTAAACGATTTTCAGATTTTCCCCAATCTGCGCATAGGATACATTCATAACGACAAAGTAAATTATCAGTTGACTTATTCCCGCCGTATCAGTCGTCCAATGTACGAGGCATTGAACAACAGTGTGATGTATATTGATTCCCTTGCCATGAAAAGAGGCAACCCATATTTGAACCCGACTATTTACAACACGGTATCGGCAAGCATTTCGTGGAACAGAAAGATAAACGCCGACGTATCATATTCATATATTGAATCGCCTGTCGACATGCTTTTTATCAACGACAAGGAAGAAATCGAACGTTACACAACTATTTACATGAATGTCAAAAACACAAGTTCAATATCTTTAAATTTGAGCGGAAACTTCCATTACAAAGCATGGAGTACGCAACCATTTGCTTCATACGTATATCACCCCGTCAGCATTGTGGATGACAACGAAACATATTCGTTCAAACATCATGGATGGATGGTACGTTGCATGAACCAAATCGCCCTGCCCAAAAAATGGAATATTGACTTGAACTTTTTATTCCGTCAACCCACGCACAGTTTCAAAACTTTTGGTAAAGTTATCAATTTCGACATTGGATTTTCTAAAACAATGTTCGACAATCGATTGATATTGCAAGCAAACTGCCATCATGATTTCAGACTGTGGACTCAAAAACATCAGTACAGCTATAAATATATGTATCTTGAATGGGATTCAAATTCCCGAAGTTTCTTTAATCTCAGCATACGTTATACGTTGGGCGGCAAAGCAATATCCATACAGGAAAGAAAAAGTAATTCAGACGAATCGAAACGAATGTAATTTAATATGGAATTAGTAAAAGACAAAACATTTTATCATATTCAAAAAGAACCTTCCTGGAAAGTGGGGGAAACTCATTTTGCAGGATTAAACAAAAATTATTATCTGGATTTTTTTGATGAAAATGGTCACAATTTTGAAGATCCTGTTACAAAAAAAATTATGCATCCTAATAAAGTAGCAGAGTTTTTAATTGAATATTTGCAGACAGGGCATAAAGATGAAGATATAATAAATGATTATTCATATAATACTATATTTACTTTAAGAGTATTGAACGACATAATATGGAATTATTCAAGATATATTTTGGAATTACTATATGAAGAAATAAGGCGAGATTTTTTCCCGTCTTATCCTTCGAGAACAAGAGGAATATGGGTAATGTCAGATAAAAACGATATTCCTTATTGGATTAAAACTCTTGGTGCAAATAAAGACAGTTCTATTTTTGAAGTTGTGCTGACAGGGAAGATTCATGAGGCAAATCATTGGGATATTAGATTAACGACCAATTCGTTTAACGGGATAAGAAAGCAAGCATTTAACTATTGGATGACAGATAAGGTAACTAAGTCCGAAATCGGAAATGAGTGTATTTTTGAAGGTTTTGTTTTTGTCAAAAGAATAATTCCATTAGAAGAGTTACTGAATGACAGTCTTCAAAAAGCGAATGGACAATGCGAAATTTCATCAAATATCCTGCGAAATTTTAGTGATTTGCAAAAGTGGATGAAACTTCAACTTTCAAAGAAATTATTTTCTTCGGATATGCTTTATTCTTCGCATGGAATTGCACATACATCAAGGGTTTTATTTGGAACGGTTTTATTGACTCATTATATACAGGGCATTTCTGAAGACATCAAAAGAGCCGTTTATTATTCTGCTATTATCCATGACTTGGGAAGGACGAACGACTATAAAGATAATACACACGGAGCTAATTCGGCAGAATTATATCGTTCACAAATAGAGCAATTTGTGCCGGATAAAGACCTCCAAGCGCAAGTTTTAAGTGCTGTCAAATATCATTCGCTGGATGATTCGTTATGTCCACAGGAAGAACAAAGCATTATATGGAAAATATATCGGGACAAATTGCCCGTCGTAGGCATCGCCGGTCCTAATAAGCACCTGTTTGTCAAGGCCGACGGCACACCAATATCCATACATACCGTATATTGCAATTTTAGAAAAATCATTG
>JAISPE010000131.1 GCA_031275145.1 Prevotellaceae bacterium
TGGCGAACTTCCTCAAGCGGATGTACAATCAGACGAAGTTTGAAGGCGTAAAAATTGTGGAAGACTACGATAACTCGTATTTGATTTCCGTGCTGAGTCTGGAAAAAGGCAATTATAAAAAAGAAAGCGACATGTTTCGCGTAGCCCGAGTCAAGGCATTGCGTCAAGCCGGCGAGTTTATCAACGGCAACACAGTCGCATCCGAGATGGTTATCCGCACCACAGAAACCAAGGACTCGACAAACAGTGTCACTGTATCTGTTGAAACAGTGGAAAAGATGCGTTCTGTCGGTTTTGTCCAAAGCATGGAACTGTTAATCAATTTCGTCCCGGCAAATGACGATAAACAGACGGTTTTTATCTATATGAGGAAAATCGAATGACCTCTCCCCCCTGCCCCCCCTCCCCCACAGGGGAGGGGGCTGGACGACGATGTGATCATTTATGTCTGAACCGCTGATTTTTGCGTCTTCGCTACGTCGCAGCTAAAAGCAGGTCTCCTGACTTGCGTTAAAGCAGGAGCTTTGCTTTTAACCCGAGCGAATGGCGGGAAACAGCTGTGCCAGGATTCAGAATCTGAATGACACTCCGCCGCTTATATTGGCAAACATAGCAGGGCGGATTCGTTTCTTAGCCATAAAATTCCCGTCGACGAAATTTTTTGTACACAAATAACTTAATCCCATATTGCCATATATTCCGATTCGCCAGAATTGAAGTCCCATACGGAGATTCCCGTCTATGGAGAACGCCAGACTGCGTTGATTATCCCATATATAGCCTAAAGAAGGTCCCATATTGATTTCAAAGCGTGCAGGAATGGCGCTCATGATATTCCAAAACAGATTACGCCAAAAATCCCTGAAATTGTCGGATTCATCGTATGATATCCGGAATGTCCGGGATCTGAGAGCAAACAGGCATGGAATTTTCAGGTACGGGGAATCGCTGTTTAAGTCTGTAATCAGAGACACGCCGGAGCGAAATCCGAATATATTATTCAGAAAATAACTGCCATAAAGACTTGTAATAAGACCGTCAGACAGATTGTCGCTTGATACGGTAGCGGTGTATAATCCTCTTTCCAACGCTATATCCTGAAAATACAGCCAGTTGTCATTATCCATATACCGTTCTTTATACCATGTGTTTACTGTATCTTTCCGGGCATGCGCCAGCATCCCGAAACACATAAACAGAATCAGCAGTCCCGCTTTGATTCCTTCTTTTTCACACTTTTGCAACATACGCTAAACGCTGGTTTACTTTCCTGATTTTCTTCACTAAAAAATTCTATACCGCTCTTTTTTTAAACAGCTTGACTAAGGGTTTAATATAATCGTCGTCGGTAGCGATGCTTGCAGAGTCCACTCTGTATTTTGAGAAAATTTTGCCGAGATTGTCGGAACACGATCTCCACCATTCGTTATAGATTCTTCGATTTTTTTTCCTGTTTGTATTGACGAGGATTGTCTGACCCGTTTCTGCGTCGCACATTTCGATCAGGCCTGCTGCGGGCAGTTCTTTTTCCCGCCGGTCATATATTTTTAACGCGACTATATCGTGTTTTTTTGAGGCGATTTTCAGAGCCTGTTCGAAACGGGGCATATTGTTTTCGTCGAAATCCATGAAGTCCGACAGGATGAAAGTTGTACACCGTTTTTTCAGCGCTCCTGTCAGGTATGCCAGAGCTTCGGAGATATTTGTCCCCGAATTTTCGGGAGTAAACTCAAGTATTTCCCTTATGATGCGCAGGATATGAGTCCGTCCTTTCTGTGGAGGGATAAATTTTTCCACCTTGCTGCCGAAAAACATTGCTCCGATTTTGTCGTTATTGATACTTGCCGAGAATGACAGAACCGCAGACAGTTCGGCAATAAGGTCTTTTTTGAATTTGCTGTGAGCGCCGAATGTTTCGGATGCGCTGACGTCGATAATCAGCATCACCGTCAGTTCGCGTTCTTCTTCAAAGACTTTCACAAAAGGAGTATTGAAACGGGCTGTTACATTCCAGTCTATGTTTCTCACATCGTCGCCCGGCTGATATTCCCGCACTTCGCTGAATGTCATTCCGCGCCCCTTGAACGCGCTGTGATATTCGCCGGCAAATATATTTCCGGACAGACCTCTGGTTTTTATTTCAATCTTACGTACTTTCTTCAACAAATCAGCTGTTTCCATTTTTGGACATTATTAATAAAGTGCAAAATTAGCAAAAAAAATTCAGGATAACCCAAAAAAAGGTTTGCCTTGAAAGCAAACCTTAACATAAATAATTAAAATATAAGATATTGATTACTTTTCGTATACAACATATTCTTCTTTATAGGTATTTGTATTCGACAAATATTTTATTGCAAGTACAATGGATTTTGAATCCTGAGCCGGGCTTATCCTGTCGTCTAACTTTAATGCGACGATTTTGGAAAACTGTTTGTTGAGAGCGTCATTGTTCCTGTCATACTTAAATTCCATACGGACAGTATCGTTTACGATTTCAAAATCGGAATACACGGTGTATGCGTGATTTTTCAGCGAAGTTTCAGATCCGGCCATAACGTCAATTATCATGGTAAGATAATCCTGAGCAACCCAGATTGCCTGCGGATACACTACGTCGGACTTCAATTCGTCATTCTCGCTTTTAACATCCATATCGGTGATTTTCAGAAAATCGTAAATGTTTGCCTTGATCGTGTCGGAATTTATATTATTGTTGATAGAGAACATCATCCATACTCTGCGGTCTTTGCTGTCGTTCGCCAGAAAACCGGAAAGAGTGGGAACTATGACTTTCCCGTTATCACTTCTGATATACAGTTTTCCACTGATGTTTACATCTTCCCTGACAACGCCGTACGATTGATAAAGCTTTTCGCTTTCATCGTCTTTACTGCATGAAGCAGTAAGAATTACTGTCAATAACAAAAAAAATCTTTTCATTTTTATCTATCTCCTATTATTTAATTAACCCTGTTACAATTTCATTTTTTTGTTTTTCTGTACATACGGTACTCCGTCTGTTTTGCGCCTTCGAGACTCCTGTAATCAATGGCGAGGATTACAGAATCTTTTGCCATTTTTAACTCGTCTAATTTCAGTGTGACGGCTGTTCTGGACAGCGTGCCGTAACTGTCATTCCCGGCATCGTGTATGAAACTGATAAAAAGAGTGTCGACAATTTCTTTTTGCGGCGCAACCAAAGCGTATTCGTGGTCTTTTAACTTGTCCGGATCGTTTGCTCTGATTCTGAAATCGAAAGTCAGAAAATCCTGTGCAACCCAGACTGTCCACAGGTTGATGCCGTCGTTTTTGAGTTTCGATTCGCTTTGTAATTCCAGCGGCATAACGCGGGTTATCCGGTATGGAGATATCGTTAAAGTATCCAGATTTGCACTTTCTTCTTCGACTGTGTACGATAACCACACTCTGTCGCCCGCTTCGACAAAAGAGGACACGTTCTGGTTTGGAATCAGAACTTCTCCCTCGTCGGTTTTAAAGTATAAGGTCCGGTCGCCGGAAAGTCTGACAACCCCGAAAGAATCGCTGTAATAACCTGTCTCGTTCTCCAAAGTACAGGAATGTAAAGATATACAAATAATACCCGCTAAAAACAATTTACATTTCATACATAAACTTTAATGCATAATAGACGTCAAAGGTACAAAAAACGTTGCATTGGTATTCGGTTTGCAAAAAAAAAGTTAATTTTGGCCTTGAATTTGTAACGAAAGTGTGCAGTGTTTTATTGTGGTTTATTAAAATGTGATTTATTATGAAAAGAAATACAGTTATCCGGTACATAGGGTTTTACGCGATTATAACGTTCTTTCTGACATCGTGCGGGTCGGTCAAATATACGTCGGCAAAGGTGCAGACATTAGTTCCGCCGCTAAGGATTGTCAATCTGCCGAGTACGGCAAATATTGCTGTTGTGGCGGCATTGCCCGGCGATTATCTGCGGGATAACGGGAAACTGTCCGACAGTCTGACGGTTTCGAGTATAGCAATGGCTATAAAAAGCAATCTGGAAAAATCGCCCAAATACAGTTCGTATATTTTCCCTGTTTATACGGTAAATGTGGAGGAAAACGGGCTGACGGAAGAAGATATTCCGGATATAAAGGAAAACACCGGCGCTGATTATCTGATTTCCGTAGAAAAATTTCAGCCTGTTATTCACAAACAAAGGGTTAATACATCGAGAACCAACTGTATGCGCATCATAGTGCCGCACAGTTCGGCAATCAGAATCTACGATACGGAAAAAAACGCGGTCATCGACGAAAGACTGATCAATGATACACTGACAATTCAGGTAGATGCATATCCGTGGGAAACGGAACAGGAACTCATGGAGAGACTGCCCGACGATAAAACGGCCGTTCTAATGGTGATCAGGGAGATGGCAAAGGCTTATGTGGAAGAAATTGTCCCTTTCTGGAAAGAAGAAACCCGGTTCTATTACATTGCCGACAATATCGCCAGAGCCGAAAACTACATTTACAGCGAAGAATGGGATAAGGCAATGAATGTCTGGATGAACTATGTCAATGACGAAAACAGCGAGCTTGCCGCGATTTCGTGTTTTAATATGGCTGTGGGATGCGAGATATTCGGCGAATACGAACTCGCTCTTAAATGGATGGAAAACGTGAAGAAAAAAGACGCAACCTATTACTGGGACGGGTATAAAAAATTGCTGGAGAAACGTATGGAAGAGAAGGCAATCCTTGACAGAATTATGAACTGAATGACAATGACGGAAATATTTTCGGTAACGGGAATGACAAAAGAAGAGAAATATCAGTCGCTTGTCGCTGTCGCTGTTTCGCTGATGCGGGGAGAAAACGATCTCATTGCGAACATGGCCAATGTAACGGCTGTTATTAAGGAGGTTTTCGGGTTTTTATGGGTCGGATTTTATCGCGTAAGCGGAGATGAACTGATTCTGGGACCGTTTCAGGGACCGGTTGCATGTACCAGAATAAAAAAGGGTCGGGGAGTGTGCGGAGTTGCGTGGGAAAAAAACGAAAGTATCATTGTGCCCGATGTGAACGGATTTGCGGGACACATATCGTGCAGCCCGAAATCGAAATCGGAAATAGTCATTCCGGTATCCGTAAATAACAGGATAATCGGAGTACTGGATATCGACAGCGAATGTCTGAACACATTCGACAATACAGATGAAAAATATCTTTCACTAATTTTGACGGAATTAACAGGATTTGCAGAATTAAAAAATTAATAGAAACGTATTATGAATGAAAATTTATTATTGTCAAAAACTTATGCCAGCGAAGTAGTCGGAGACTATTCGGAAATTCTTACTCAGGTAGATGAAATTATTGAACAGACCGGCTACAAAAGAAAGTTTATCGCAGAAAGAATGGGAATACCTGTTTCTACTTTCTACCGGAAAAAACGTAAAAAATCATTCACTGTTGATGAAATGCAACAACTTGTCGATATGATGAGCGATGACGACGAGATCCGGACTGTTAAAGAACTGGATGAAATAAAAAAATCATACAAACTGATGACTGATGAGGAGTTTGATAAAATGAGGAAAAATATGAGACATGAAAGTTAAAGCATTTCCCACATTTGAGATCAGTGTCAGATCATTAAATCCGGACATGCAACAAAGAGTTGACGAGGCTATCAGTGAAATGGAAAATGCAGCATCGTTACAGCAGTTGACTTCTGTCCTGAAAATGAAAAACAGTCAATATTACAGAAAAAGAATCGGCGACTACAGGCTGCTGTTCGAGTGGCAAAAAAAAGAACAGCAAATCGTACTGTATAAAATTGAGCTTCGCAAAGAAGTTTATAAAAAACGTTAATCACTATAAATTAGACAGTAATTTTGACACAGGCGGCTTTCCGTTAATTTCTTTTTTAGCACAAAGGCACGAAGGGCACAAAGGTTTCACAAAGAACTGCCGTGCGTCAGCCCTTTGCGCTCTTAGTGTCCTTTGCGGTAAAAA
>JAISPE010000057.1 GCA_031275145.1 Prevotellaceae bacterium
CAACGTTCCAAAGCAATTTCGTCGATACATTCACCTTTATTAAAAAAATGACGGGGCGCATCAATATGCGTTCCCTGATGCGTCGAAGTAGTGAGACGCGAAAGATTGTAACCCAAGGTCTCCAGTGTACAGTGCCACGTGATCGCAAATTTCGGATCCATCGGCATAGTCGGCGCTCCATTAAACATCGGCGCCGTCAAATCAATTATCTTTTTCATCATTCTATTTATTTTTGATTTTAGATTTACGATTTACGATTTACGATTTACGATTTACGATTTTTTGCTTGCGCACGATTGTTTGTTAATCACATCGTGCGTAAGCAAAATCTAAAATCGTAAATCTAAAATCGTAAATCATAAATAAATCTATTTTATTTTTGATTGAATTGTTTTAATAGATGCAACAACAATTGACAGAATTTCATTAATCTCTGTTTTTATTGTTTCCAGACTTTCCGAAGGCAGTAGTTTTGCTTCTTCGATAATTTCAAGCCAATACAAAGTTTCATCTGTTTCTTCTTCTACAATTTTGAGCTTGTTAAGAAAATCCGGTACAGATTTTGCCCGACAAGCCGCTCTGTAATTTGCCCCGATAGAAGTAGCGCTACGAACTATTTGTTTGGAAATAACCCACGAAGATGTTTTCTGTGGCAATAAATCAATCAATTGGATGATCTTTATTCCAACCTTTTTCGTTCTGTTTTTTATCTGTTCTGTCATTACATTCATACAATTTATTTTTTGATTTACAATTTATTTTTTGATTTACGATTTACGATTTTAGATTTTAGATTTTGCTTGCGCACGACTGTTTGTTAATCACATCGTGCGTAAGCAAAAATCTAAAATCGTAAATCTAAAATCGTAAATTACTGTATCGGGCAATAACCGGTTTTTTCAACTATATACTGTCCCTGTTTTGAAATTATCCAGTCCAAAAATTGCAGTACATTGGGTTTGTTGTTCTCCAGCAATGTGACGGCAAAGAATTGAGAAACCAATGGATATTTTTCTTCTTTGACTGTTTCCGGATCCGGATATACACCGTTTATCTTTAATATTTTGACACTTTCATTTTTGAGCATTTCCCTGACGTAAAACCGGAAAGAATAACCGACAGCATTACCGTAATTGGCATAATCGGCTGTTTGGGATACAATTCCACTCATCATGCCTACAACATCTTCACCGGGAGGTTTCATAATTGTTTTTCCCTGCATAAAACGGATAAAAGCTGTCTGACTGCCACTGTTTTCATTCCGCTGAAAGGGGCGAATGGATTCGTCGTTACCTCCGACATCTTTCCAGTTTGTTATTTCTCCGGAATAAATCGCCTGCAGCTGCTCAACTGTTAAATTATCCACCGGATTGTCTGCATTAACAAAAAATACAAAAGCTTCTTTCCCGACGGGCGTGTAGCGAAAAGTTACACCGGCTTTTTTCGCTGCCTCCAGCTGTTCAGTGGAAGGTGAAGCGACAAATATCACATCTGCCGATTTATTGATGAGCCGCATGTACGAACGGATGGTGTTGCTGCAAACCACTTCACTACCGTATAGACTGTATTTTTTCTTTGGATATACCGCCTGTGCAAATGCCGAATACAGCGGATAAAGCGCCGTAGCCCCGTCAAGAACAGGCAAATCTGTTTCTATCTTCAACGTAGACAGCGTATCCGGAACAACAGCCCGCGTATTTTTAGCATACGGAGCATATAAATTCAAATCAACTGTATTCTCCCGTATTCTGAGAATATTTCTATCATACGTATTTCCCGTTTTATGAGCAGCACACGATGCTGTCAACAGCAATAAAACAATCATTACAGTCTGTCCGAGGCGTCGCAAAAAACAGACAGCCTGCTCCCGTATTTCTTGCAGCGAGGACATTGTGACATATTTATATTCTGAATTTTCAATCATTTTTATGCGATTTTATCCGGTGCAAAATTACACGAAAATTCAGAATATCCAAATGCATTCCGGATAAAGTTATTCGTATTTTTCAGGGAATAAATATCTTTACTGAGAAAATAATTCTTTACATTTGCAAAATATTCATTACCTTTACGCCCGAAAAAATGTTTTTTAATTTTAACGATTTATTTGAGTAATAATATTATAAATGTTAATTATAATGAAAAAGAATAATTTTATTTTGTCTTTGTTTTTATTTTGCGGATTATTTTTTTCCTGCAATAAAGTTTCTGTTCAATGGGTTGTTTCCACTCCTGAATTTTCGTGGAAATCACAAAGCGCCGACAGCATTGAATTTATTAAAGGCAATACCTTTGATACGGAGGTAGACGTTTTGAATCCCAAACAGACTGTAGAGGGATTCGGCACATGCTTCAACGAGCTGGGATGGACATCTTTAAGCGTATTAAGCGAAGCCGACAGAGAAGCTGTCATGAAAGAGCTTTTCGAGCCGCGCACGGGAGCGAATTTTACCGTGTGCCGTATGCCGGTGGGCGCAAACGATTTTTCGCGCAACTGGTATTCATACAACGAAACCGGGGGCGATTTTGAAATGAAAAATTTCAGTATCGACAATGATAAAGAGACACTTGTTCCCTTTATCAGGAACGCTCTGAAATATAATCCCGACTTGAAGATATGGGCTTCGCCGTGGTCACCTCCCACATGGATGAAATACAATAAACACTATGCCTGCTGTCCTTCAAGTTCATTTTTTGACGAAGCATATCACAACGACATCAAGCCCGAACAGTACGGACGCGAAGGAACAAACATGTTTATTCAGGAAGACGCCTATTTCAAAGCGTATGCGCTGTATTTTTCAAAATTCATCAAAGCTTACCGTGACGAAAATATTTCGATAGCAATGGTTATGCCGCAAAACGAATTTAACTCGTGCCAGCCTTTCCCCAGCTGCACATGGTTGTCGTCGGGACTGAACAGGTTTGTAGGCGAATATCTTGGACCGGCGATGAAAGAACTTGGCGTAGAACTGATGTTCGGAACAATGGAACGCCCGACGCCGGCAATGGTTGATACTCTGTTGCAGGATCCGAAAAGCAGCAAGTATATTACGGGCGTCGGCTTTCAGTGGGCCGGGAAAAAGGCCGTAGCCGCAATTCATGAAAAATATCCCGACATGAAAATATACCAGACCGAACAGGAATGTGGAAACGGAGCAAACGACTGGAGATTATGCTGTTCGTCATGGGAACTGATGAAACATTTCTTTAATAACGGAACAAACGTATATGACTATTGGAACACATCGCTCGAAGAAGGAGGAATGAGCCGCTGGGGATGGAGACAAAACTCGTTAGTCACAGTAAACAGGGCGAATAAAACCTGTAAATTCACATACGAATACTATCTTTTGAAACATCTTAGCCATTACGTGCTGCCCGGCGCTCAACGTCTTGCAACTTCCGGAACGTTTTCCAATCTCTTAGTATTCAGAAATACCGATAACAGTTATGTGCTTATGATGCATAATGATAAGGACACTGAAATCAAACCGTCAGTCAAAATCGGCGAATACGCCATTTCGGCCGTACTGAAACCCAACTCATTTAATACAATAGTAATAGCTAAAAATTAAACAGCGAATGCAAACAGATAATCGAATATTTGAATTAATAAGTGAAGAACGGGAAAGGCAAACAGCGGGTATAGAGCTGATTGCCTCGGAGAATTTTGTGAGCGAACAGGTACTTAAAGCCATGGGATCGGTCCTGACAAACAAATATGCCGAAGGCTATCCGGGAGCAAGATATTACGGAGGCTGCGAGGTTGTAGACCAGTCGGAACAGCTGGCTATCGACCGTGTCTGCCAGCTGTTTGACGCCAAATATGCAAATGTCCAGCCACATTCGGGAGCACAGGCAAACATGGCGGTATTTCTGGCATGTCTGAAACCGGGAGACACATTTATGGGACTTGATTTGTCGCATGGAGGACATTTGACGCACGGCTCGGGAGTTAACATTTCGGGAATGTGGTTCAAACCGGTTTCATACGGCGTAAACGAAGACGGGCTGATAGATTACGATGCCATGGAAAAGACGGCTCTGGAACATAAACCCAAACTGATTGTGGGCGGAGCGTCTGCATATTCAAGAGAATGGGACTATGCCCGAATGAGAAACATTGCCGATAAAACAGGCGCTCTGCTGATGGTTGATATGGCTCATCCTGCCGGACTTATTGCCGCCGGACTTTTGGACAGTCCGCTGAAACACGCCCATATCGTTACATCTACTACCCACAAAACACTGAGAGGCCCTCGAGGAGGCATTATCCTGATGAATGAAGATTTCGAAAACCCGTGGAATCTTAAAACCCCCAGGGGACAGATAAAACCGATGTCGCAGATACTTAATTCCGCAGTCTTCCCGGGAATACAGGGAGGCCCTCTGGAACATGTTATTGCAGCCAAGGCGGTGTCGTTTTTCGAAGCGCTTCAGCCGGAATATAAAGAATATCAGCTGCAGGTGAAAAAGAATGCTGCCGCTATGGCTAACGCTCTTACCGGCAAAGGATACAAAGTTGTTTCCGGAGGAACGGACAACCATCTGATGCTCGTGGATTTGCGGTCAAAATTCCCTGACCTGACCGGCAAACAGGCGGAAAAGGTTTTAGTTGAAACCGATATTACAGCCAATAAGAACATGGTGCCTTTTGACAGCCGGTCGCCTTTCCAGACTTCCGGGCTGCGGTTTGGCACGGCTGCTGTCACAACAAGAGGCTTAAAAGAAAATGATATGGAAAATATAGTACTCTTTATCGATAAGGTTTTAACAAATACTGAAAATAAACACATACTCCAAAATGTTAAAAAAGAAGTAAATATGTTGATGAAACCACTAAATCTTTTTGCATGGTAATATTTATTTTGGAAGATATTCGAAAATATATATATCTTTGCGCTTTAATTTTTGTAGCTAAGTTGGGTTTATAATTTGTGAAAGAAGATTATTGATTGTACTCTAAGAGGGGCATCTTCCATGGGAAACTTCTCATATTTTGTTTCAACCCTATTTTATTTTATTTTCTCCTTGATGCCTCTCTTTTTTTCTTTTTTTGATACTGCAAATTCTGATTATTTAGCCGGCAGACGTTGAAACTTGAAGCCGCTGTGTTTCAGAAGCGCTTTCGAGGTTTTGAAAACTATTTTTTTCAACCGTATGGATTCGGCGCGAATGTCGTGCTGTTCCTGTGCCTCGCGTACTGCTTCCGCGCTCACCGAAAATGTACCGAACCCGTCAATACACACGTTGTTACCCTCGCTCAGTTCGCGGAGAATGCCCTGTACAAACATCTTGGCTGCGGTTTCCACTTCAAAGGCGTTGAACGAAGTGCCTTCTGCCACACTGGCGCACAAAGTTTCCAACCCGACCGTTTTCTTGCGGATAATGCGCGGAAAAAGTCCCCGTTTGCGGCTCTCTCCGGAGTTCAGATTATCCGTCTGTTCGTCCAGTCTGTAATATATACTCATTTGTCGTTATGTTTTAATAAATTATACTCTATATTTTAACCAATTTCTCACCGTCTTTTAATCAATTTCTCACCGTCTCTTACGCATGACACCTACGTCCTGTTATAATGAGACCTGCATCCTGTCGCAATAAGACCTACGTCTTACTATGATGAGATGCAGGTCGCAAAGATAATACATTCTTTTGAATTATCTAAATATTCATGC
>JAISPE010000152.1 GCA_031275145.1 Prevotellaceae bacterium
GGGAAAAAAGAAATTTTGTCATGAAGAGATTAACAAACATTAATAAAATTGTGTTATTTTTGTTTTGAAAATATAGGTAATTAAAAGCATAAAATGCAAATGGATGAAGGTATTAAAGTAACGATATATACAGACGGAGCGTCTAAAGGCAATCCCGGACCCGGCGGGTACGGGACAATTCTCATGTCGGGACAGCACAGCAGGGAACTCTCGGCAGGTTACGCCCTGACGACAAACAACAGGATGGAACTTCTGGCTGTCATAGCCGGTCTGGAAGCGTTGAAAAAAGAATCCTGTAATGTGACGGTTTTCAGCGATTCTAAATACGTTGTTGACGCTGTCGAAAAGAAATGGGTAGAGTCGTGGTACAAAAACAAGTTCAAAAATAAAAAGAATAAAGATTTGTGGCTAAGGTATCTGAATGTTGCTCAAAAACACTGTGTCAAATTTGTATGGGTAAAAGGACACGACGGGAATATTTACAATGAACGCTGCGACCGTCTGGCTGTACAGGCGGCAGAATCGGCTAATCTCGAGGAAGACACATGGTATATACAGAATATCGCGAACGAAGAAAATATAATATTTAATACATGAATATGAGAAGATTTTTAACTTTAATTTTATTTTTTTACTGCATAACGGCATACGGCCAGCAGCGCAGAACCCGAAACAGTGCGCCGGAATGGAAAAATCCGGAAGTCACATCGGTAAACAGGCTTCCGATGAAGTCCGGCTTTTTTGCTTTCGAGTCTCAGTCCCTGGCTGAAAGCCGGAATAGGGAACTGTCCGGTTATTTTCTGTCACTGAACGGGATATGGAAGTTTAACTGGGTAGAAAAACCGGCAGATACAATAGCCGGATTCTACAGGGAAGACTTCGACGACAGCAACTGGGACAGTTTCCATGTCCCTGCAAACTGGGAGTTTAACAGTTTCGGGAAAAATTACGGCTATCCAGTCTATGTCAATCATCCCTACGAGTTCGGAGTCCGTCATCCCGACCCTGAAAAGCTGATGGAGAATATTCCCGAGGATTATAATCCGACAGGCTCTTATCGCCGGACATTTACCGTTCCCGAAAACTGGAACGGACGGCAGATATTTCTTTATCTGGGCGGCGTAAAATCTGCGTTTTACATCTGGGTAAACGGCGAGTATGCGGGATATGGCGAAGACGGCAAGCTGGAATCCGAATACGATATTACCCCGTACGTGCGTACCGGAAAAAACACCGTCGCTCTTAAAGTACATCGCTGGAGTGATGCAAGTTATCTCGAGTGTCAGGATTTTTGGCGTATTTCGGGCATCGAGCGCGACGTGTATGTATATTCGACCCCGAAAATCACCGTAAGCGATTTCAAGGTTATCAGCAGTCTTGACGAAAATTACAGGAACGGAAAGCTGAACCTGACCGTCAAACTGTGCAATTATAATCTGAAATTCAGAGAAACAGCTGTCACTCCTGTCGGATATAAAGTGACGGCAACGATTTTCGGACAAAACAAAACGACGAAAGTGTACGAACAGTCTCAGTCCGGAAAATTCGATAAACGTACAGACGCCGTATCGTTCATAAGCGAAATACCTGCTGTTCAGGCATGGTCGGCTGAAATCCCGAATCTGTATACAATGTATATAACTCTGGAAGTCGACGGTAAAGTCACAGAAGTTATTCCGGACAGAATCGGTTTCCGGACAGTCGAAATAAAAAACGCACAGGTACTTGTCAACGGTAAACCCGTATATTTCAAAGGAGTGAACAGACATGAACATTCTCCCGAAACGGCTCACGTTATTTCAAAAGAACAGATGTTGAAGGATGTCGAGCTGATGAAGCGGTTGAATATTAATGCCGTCAGGAACTCCCACTATCCCGCCGACCCGTATTTTTACGAACTGTGCGACGAATACGGTCTGTATGTCTGTGACGAAGCCAATGTCGAATCTCATGGAATGGGATACAGTTTAGACCGTACTCCGGGGAACAATTATATCTGGCTGAATGCTCATCTCGACCGCATTATGAGGATGTACGAAAGGGATAAAAACCGTCCCTGCATAATATTCTGGTCGTTAGGGAATGAGGCGGGCAACGGATACGTGTTTTACAATGCTTATATGAAACTGAAAGCGGCCGACCCTACCCGTCCCGTACAGTACGAGCGTGCTGTTTTCGAATGGAATACGGACATCTATGTTCCGCAGTATCCTTCGCCCAACGGATTCCGCAGTTATGCGCTGAACCGTACCGACCGTCCGATGATATCGTCGGAATATGCTCACGCAATGGGAAACAGTCTGGGTAACTTCAAGGAATACTGGGAAGTAATCGAAAATCCGGAATATAAAACCCTGCAAGGGGGATTTATCTGGGACTGGATTGACCAGGGCCTCAAAGTCACGGAAAACGGCAGGACATTTTTTGCTTACGGCGGTGATTTCGAGCCCGAATCGGTCTTTGAAGGAAAAGGTAACGACCGCAATTTCCTGATTAACGGTGTTGTCAATCCTGACCGCATACCTAATCCGGGAGCTTACGAGGTGAAGAAAGTATATCAAAACGTAGCCGTAACCCTTTCGGACAGCGCACGCTATGAGATAGAAGTGCGAAACAAAAATTTCTTCAGGGATTTGAGTAACTGCTATATTTCGTGGAGTTTGCTCGAGAACGGCAAGTCTGTTCAGGCGGGCAGACTTGACAATATTGATGTTGCACCGCAGCAAACGAAAAAGTACACAGTCCCCGTTACTTATACAAAGTCGGCAAACAGGGAATATTATCTGAATATTAAATTTCTGCTGAAAACGGCAGAATCGCTGCTGGAAAAAGATTACGAAACCGCTTCGGAACAGTTTGCTCTGACTCAATTCCATTCTCCCGATTTCGCACAGGATGCGGAGGCAGGTAAAATCGCGGTCGAATACAAAGCTAACGAATGTGTTATACGCGGAAACAAATTCAGTGTAATCTTTGATCTCTCCTCCGGATTGATCAGGGAATACAAATACAGGGGACAGACACTGATTCTCAGTGGTCCGCAAGTCAATTTCTGGCGCGCGATGACCGATAACGACCATGGCGCAGGCTCGAACAGGAATTTAAGAGAATGGTTTGATGCCGGCAAAACGGAAAAACCCGAGGTAACCGTCTCGGAAGGAATGCCCTGCACTGTTACAGTGAAAAATAATCTGTTCGGAAACGACGCCGTAATAACGCGGACATATACCGTCAGTCCTGACGGTAAAATTCTCGTCGAAAATGATTTTGTGAAGAAACAGGGTACCCATGCCATGATGCCGAAATTCGGAAATATCCTTGTTGTCGCTCATCCGTATCGAAATTTAACATACTATGGCCGCGGCCCTTGGGAAAACTATATCGACCGTAATTATTCTTCGGATATGGGTCTGTATACAAGTACCGTAGATGAACAGTATTTCCCGTATGTCCGCCCGCAGGAGAGTGGAAATAAAACGGATGTGCGCTGGCTCACTCTGACCGACGCAAAAGGACAGGGAATAAAAATAACGGGAAATATCCCTCTCGAATTTTCCGCTTTGCCGTATGCGCTCGAAGACCTCGATCCCGAAAAAGAACGTAATCAGTACCATTCGGGTGAACTGAATAAACGTAAGGAGATATATCTGAACGTCGATTTCCGCCAGATGGGAGTTGCAGGCGCAGACAGCTGGGGTTCGCTCCCGCTGGAACAGTACCGTATAAAATACGATTCCTATAATTATAAATATATTATAGAACCGGTTAAAAAATAAGAGGGTACGACAGAATTTCTTTTTGACAGAATTTTTTTGACAGAATTTTTAAATCGGCGTAGCCAAACTTTAGTTCGACGAAGTCAATTAACATAATTTGCAGAATTAACATAATTGTCGCGATTTTTTGCCTGCGCAGGAATACTGCAATTATTTTATTTTTTATTTACCGCAAAGACACAAAGGCTGCACAAAGAGCTTTGTGTAATCTTTGTGCCCCTTGTGCCCTTGTGGTAAAAATGCGACAGTTGAGTTTGCGTCAGGTCAGGAGTCCTGAGTTGCGGTACGAAACGGTTATTCGCAATGACGAAAAGTCGGAAAACAGTTTTCTGCAAAAAACTTACAATTCTCACCCGTTTGATCTATAATTGGCTGACGTCAGCCTTTTGTGCCTGTAACCCATTCTTTATCTTATCCCGTAAGTATCCTCTGTTCCTGCCTCTTATCCTGAAGATACTTTTATATAATAAAATTATCTTATCTTTGCACCGTTTAATCAGAATAGTTAAAAGTTAAATGGAAGATATAAACGAAATTAAAACAAGTACTTATTCAGCAGATAACATACAGGTACTGGAAGGTCTCGAGGCCGTACGCAAACGCCCTTCGATGTATATTGGCGATGTAGGGTCGCGGGGGTTGCATCATTTAGTGTATGAGGTTATAGACAACTCGATAGATGAAGCCCTTGGCGGTTATGCCACTAACATAGAAACAGTGATACATGAGGATAACTCTATAACTGTGACCGATAACGGACGCGGAATCCCGACGGACTGGCACGAAAAAGAAAATAAGTCTGCACTGGAAGTAGTTTTAACCGTGCTGCATGCCGGCGGAAAATTCGACAAGGGAAGCTACAAAGTTTCCGGAGGATTGCACGGTGTCGGCGTTTCATGCGTCAATGCACTGTCCATAGATTTGGTTGCGACAATCAGGAGAGACGGTAAAATATTTCAACAGAAATACAGTAAGGGAATCCCGCTCACCCCTGTCGAAGTAATCGGCGAAACAGAAGAAACCGGCACATCAATACATTTTAAGCCCGACGTCGAAATATTTACCACCATAACCGAATACAATTTCGAAATACTTGCGGCACGCATCAGGGAATTATCGTTCCTGAATAAAGGCATATACCTCAGTCTGACCGACAAAAGAGAACAGATAACAAACGAATCCGAAAACGGAGACGAGGTTCATGAATACCGCTCGGAAAAATTCTATTCCGAAGCCGGTTTGTCCGAATTTGTTGAATATCTTGATTCGACAAGAGAAAAACTCATCGACAAAATCATTTACATTGAAACCGAAAAGAGCGGTGTCCCCGTGGAGATTGCAATGCAGTATAATACGGGATTCAACGAAAATGTCCATTCATACGTAAACAATATCAATACCATAGAAGGCGGCACGCATTTGACGGGTTTCCGCAGGGGGTTGACAAGGACGTTGAAAGCTTATGCCGACAAGTCGGGCATGCTGGCAAAACTTAAATTCGATATCAGCGGCGACGATTTTCGCGAAGGACTGACAGCCGTCGTGTCAGTAAAAGTTGCAGAACCGCAGTTTGAAGGACAGACAAAAACGAAACTCGGCAACGGTGATGTTTCTATCGCCGTCGATCAGGCAGTCAGTCTGGCGCTGGAAAACTATCTCGAAGAGAACCCTAAAGAAGCGCGGCAAATCATCGAAAAAGTCATACTTGCAGCCACCGCCCGTCATGCTGCACGGAAAGCCCGCGACCTCGTTCAGCGCAAAGGAGTGCTTTCGGGATCGGGTTTGCCCGGAAAACTTGCAGACTGCTCCGACCGGAATGCCGCCAACTGCGAAATATTTCTTGTCGAGGGAGATTCGGCGGGAGGAACGGCAAAACAGGGACGCGACAGAGTCTTTCAGGCAATCATGCCATTGAGAGGTAAGATCCTCAACGTCGAAAAAGCCATGGAGCACAAAGTATTCGAAAACGAAGAAATAAAAAACATATATCAGGCGCTGGGAGTGACCATCGGTACCGAAGAAGACTCGAAAGCCTTGAATCTGGAAAAACTTCGTTACCATAAAATAGTGATCATGACCGATGCCGACGTCGACGGAAGCCATATCGCCACCCTGATCATGACCTTTTTCTTCCGGCACATGCAGGAACTGATAAAAAGAGGATATCTGTATATCGCCACGCCTCCGCTCTATTTAGTCAAGAAAAACAAGGAAGAACGTTATTGCTGGACGGAAGAGGAACGGAAAGCCGCCATAGAAGAAATCGGCAGAGGTAAAGATTCGGGAGTACACGTGCAAAGGTATAAAGGTCTTGGCGAAATGAACGCCGAGCAGTTATGGTCTACCACCATGAATCCTGAAAACAGGGTTTTACGTCAGGTATCCATCGAAAACGCTTCGGAAGCAGACCGCATTTTTTCCATGCTGATGGGAGATGACGTTCCGCCTCGCAGGGAATTTATCGAAACACATGCAAAATATGCTAAAATTGACGCATAATAGGTTAAAACTAAAAAATATGAAATGAGAAAATTTATCGTATTATTCTTGATTTTTACGTCATGTACACTATTTTTGCATGCAGCATACGTATCCGAAGATCATTCAAAAAGTGATGTAAAACACAAACATAAATATACAGTTACGCTCCCCAGACCCAGAGTCGAAATCATAATCCCGCTTACGGAAGCAAAAGACCTGCCGGATATTGGAGAACGGTATCCCGATCTTGGCGAGGATTCGGGAGAGGACGGGGTTATCCCTGCCGACGATTTGTATGCCATCTGGGACAATCTGAAAGTTAATCCGTATAAAATCCCTTCCGATTCGATTCTGGTTAATGACAGTGTATATCTGGATCTTTCGGGATTTCAATATCCGCTGGCAAAACATTACAGGGTGACCTCGGAATTTGGTCCCAGACGGTACAGGTTTCATCATGGCATTGATTTGAAAGTGTATAAAGGTGATTCCATACTCAGCGTCATGGACGGAATGGTGAGGATAGCCAAAAGGATTGGCTCGTACGGCAATCTGGTTGTCATTCGCCACAATAACGGTCTGGAAAGTTTTTACGGGCATTTGAGCAGGATACTTGTTCAACAGGACCAGACGGTTAAAGCAGGGGATCTGATCGGTCTGGGAGGCAGCACCGGCAGATCGACAGGACCGCATCTGCATTTCGAACTGCGATATCTGGGACAGTGCGTCAATCCCCGCGATCTGGTGGATTTCGACAGCCTGTGCATCAAAAACGACACAATATTGCTTACACAAAGTAATTTCGATTACCGTAAGTCGCTGTTCTTTTCATCCGTATCGTCGGGAAGAATCTGGACGGTCAGAAAAGGCGACAGCCTCAGTCTGATTGCAAAACGTACAGGGACTTCGGTAAGCCGTCTGTGCTATTTAAACGGGATTACGGCAAGAACGCTCATTAAACCCGGCAGAAAATTAGTTTATTAAATGATTGTTTTACGATGGAAAAGACTGTCATAGATTTTAAAGATGTGGACGTCTGTCAGAGAGATGTCAAAGTGCTTGGCGACATTAATTTCAGTATGAGCAAAGGACAGTTTATCTATCTTATCGGCAGAGTAGGAAGCGGCAAAAGTTCGCTGATAAAGACCGTCACGGGCGAAATTCCCGTATATAAAGGTCAGGCTACTGTACTTGATTTCAAATTGAACGGATTGAAAAGCAAATATATTCCCCATCTGAGACGAAAGATAGGAGTAGTGTTTCAGGATTTTCAGTTACTGACCGACAGATCTGTGTACGACAATCTTGCGTTTGTCCTGAAAGCGACCGGATGGGCGGATAAAAATGAAATCAGGGCGCGTATCGAGGAAGTTCTCTCCATGGTCGGGCTGTCGGATAAAAGTTCTTCCATGCCGTATCGACTGTCCGGCGGCGAACAGCAGCGTGTGGCAATTGCCCGCGCCATGCTTAACGATCCCGAAATCATTCTTGCCGACGAGCCTACGGGAAATCTCGATCCCGACACAAGCTCAAACATTATGTCCATAATACACGAACTGTCGCAAACATTCGGCATAACAGTACTTATGGCAACACACAATTATAATATACTCAAAAATTATCCCTCCGAAATACTTAAATGCGAAGACGGTAAACTGATGAAGACGGTAATGCCGTCAGAAGAGGATTTAACGAACAAACTCATAAAGTTCGGTTTATCCAGAGGGTATGAGTATGAACTGGTTTATCAGACAGTGATGAGAATGTACGGTCCGCGGTTTTGAGTTATAATGTATTGTAAACGGTGATTAATTTCTTTGTTTTATTATTTGCGTTTTCGCTGATATTCCTGTCAGTCACAGAGCGGTTTAGAAGTTACGCCAATCTGATGTGCCTGCAGGGGATACTGCTGTTTGCCATTTCTTTTTTCCTGCTGCGGGAAATAAACTGGGTGAATCTCTTGTTTATCACTATGGAAACACTGATATTCAAGGCAATTATAATTCCATTCCTGCTATACCGCATAATCAACAGAACGGGAGTGAGCAAGGTACACAAATCGGCATTGCCCATATTCTACCAGCTGATTCTTACCGTACTTGCTTTCTTTGTAAGCATCGGCATATCTTTCATGTTCAAAGACCCGGCAATAACTCCTTCTTTCTTTATAATATCCCTCAGTTCCATGCTTTGCGGATTACTGTTTATCATCTCCCACAAACGTATTTTCTCTCACATGGTCGGATTTCTTGTGCTTGAAAATGCTGTATTTCTGTTTTCAATTGCAGTCGGAGCCGAGATGCCAATGCTGATAAATACCGGAATACTTATCGACCTTATAATTACCACTCTAATCCTTAGCGTATTTCTTACAAAAGTCAATAAACATAATCCCAACCTGGAAGCAGATCAGTTAACTCAATTAAAAGATTAAGAATTTTCTTTTTTTCGAGAGAATTTTTAATTCGACGAAGCCAATTTTTAAATCGGCGTAGCCAAACTTTAGTCCGACGAAGTCAGTTATACTTTGGTCTGAATTTGTGAGTTGGATATGCGACCAGCCTGCCGGCAGGCAGACGAAACAATCCCGTCTTCATTGTCATTGCGAATATTCGTTTCGTACCGAAACTGAAAAGGCGTGACGACGCTTTTTGTAATGCTCTCCCGACAGGCGCTGTCACGCTTTTTCGTTGCGATACGAAACGGTTAATTGTGTCGCCAATATGTCCGAACTTTGATTTTTTATGACTGAATGATTGGCGTGATGAACTATCAATGAAAATCATATAAATCCAGTCCGGATGAACCGAAGTTAAAATGTGTTTGAGAAGAACAGTTTTATCGCTTATTCAAAATGATTTTATTGTCATATACGCAAGAAAAAACAGCGCTTTTTCGTGGCGAAACGGCTTCAACCAAATTTTATTCTTATTTTTTCGTGGCGAAACGGGGTCAACCAAATTTTATTCGTGTTTTTTCGTAAGGAAACGGCTTCAACCGAATTTGATTCGTGTTTTTTCGTGGCGAAACGGGGTCAAGCAAATTTTATTCTTATTTTTTCGTGAGGAAACGGCTTCAACCGAATTTGATTCGTGTTTTTTCGTGGCGAAACGGGGTCAACCAAATTTTATTCGTGTTTTTTCGTAAGGAAACGGGGGTCAAAAAAATTGATTCGTGTTTTTTCGTGGCGAAACGGGGTCAAGCAAATTTTATTCGTGTTTTTTCGTGAGGAAACGGGGGTCAAAAAAATTGATTCGTGTTTTTTCGTGAGGAAACGGAGTCAAAAAAATTTGATTCATGCCGTTTCGTGAGGAAATCAACTGGATTTTTTTTCGGCAACCGTTTTCGTGAGGAAAACGGGTTCAAAAAACTTAATTGATGCCGTTTTAATTAGAAAACGGGCTGGAAATTTTTTTCGGCATCCGTTATCGTGAGTAAACGGGTTCAACCGAATTTGATTCATGTTTTTTCGTGAGTAAACGGGTTCAAAAAAAACCTGGTTTATGCCGTTTACTGAGTAACCGGGCTGGAATCTTTTTGTAGCAACTGTTTTCGTGAGGAAGAAAGATGAAAAATTTTCGGTTTATCTCATTTATTGACGACAGAGAGCAGTCCTGTTCTGATTTGACCCGGGTTATGACTGCGATCCGTTTCAGCGTCAATCCGCCGGACAATGTTATGGATAAGCCCGTATTAAAAAAAATGCGGGAAATTAGCCTTTTCTTCCCGCATAGAGGATAGACATTTTGACAATGCCTTCCTAATTGGCGGCGCAAAGGTAAATATTTTTATTTAAAAACAAAATAAAGAAGCGCATAAAAATATTTACACGCTTCTTTAATTTAATTTTCACAGCATTACTGTGACAGAAAAATCACGTCATTCATCTATCGGCAGCCACCATTTATAACCTTTGCTTCGCACCTGTTCCCAGTTTACGATGGAATTACCTCCTCCTCCCTGCCATGGCCATGTCCATTGAGTGTATCCCGGACCGTAAACCTCTTCATCGCCCATGTATGTAAGAAGATCCACCTGGTCGCCGCCGGTAGGAATATCCTTGTAATACAGGGTCAATGTTTTGGTTTTCGGGTCATATTTGTTATTGTCGGTCTGCTTTTGACGCAAAGAGGTAAAAGTGAAAGTGTTGGCAGGCCAGTCTACTCCGGCGACTATCGGTGTGAGGTCATAAGTACCCCGTACCACATCGTTCAGGGACAAAAGATTGTACATCCAGCCCATACCGTGAACTCCGTTGACTTCAGCGCTCCATATTGATGTTCCCCATACTACATACTGATTTTCATATTCGGGGTCATTTGAAAGACGCATAACATATTTGTATTTGCGATGAAAGCCGTTTACAGTATTTTCCGCGCCGTTTGACTGTAGCAGCGTGGAATAATAACGGCCTTCGGGTAACTTTGGTATGGGGAATCCCGACCAGTCCGTTGTCTGTGCAGCATCAACAATAAGACCCGCCAGCATAAAAGTTGTGTACTGCCGACTGAGCGGAGCCTGTTCGCAACCGATGATTTTCACGGGAAAGGCGAATTTTTCATAATCTGTCATCCTGTCCCTTAAAACGGGAATGGAAAAAATCAGCGAAGCGGACGACGAACCTTCGGGAATCACTACCGTATATGTCTGCGTAGCTTCATCCCATGGGACATTCACGCTGAAAAGCGATGCATCGGGGATATGAAAAGTTTCGTTCCTTTCGATGTTATAGTCATCAACGGTTTCCCGATCCAGACCTACTCTTACGGTAATATCCTCGTGTGCAGGCAGCGAACCGCCTATACCTACCTTATACTTGACATAAGTCATTCCAGAATTATAATCCTTAATCAGTTCGGTATCATAATCATCATTTATTATGCGGAGCGTATCGCTGAAAGTATAAGCCAGAACGTTTGAAACAATTCTTTCGGAGGCCGCAGTCGATTCCGAATTAATTATATATACTTCCTGTCTCCAAAATTCCCTGCCCTCATAATCCAGTTCCCCGCAATTGCAAAACAGCAGTGCACAGATAACAGAATATAAGACATGCCTGTTAAAATATTTATTCTTCATTTGTTTTAAAATTTTAATTATAACAATCATTTGTTTTTAATTTATAAATTGTAAATCATGGTTTATCATCCCGTTACCATCCCGGATTTTGATGCATTGTTCCCCAGTGATTGGCAACTTCTATGTATGGCAGCGGGAAGAAATAATCTCTTTTTTTGAAAATATATCCTTCGAGCGCATATCTGTCGTAAAAACCGCCGTCGCCGGCCAGATAATTGCATCCGTAGACTAATCCGCCCAGACCGAGACTGTTTCCCCACGAGTCGCGCTGCACTTTTTCCGCATCCATCCACCGGCGCATGTCGAAATAGCGTCTGCCGGTTTCAAATGCAAGTTCCACGTACCGTTCGCGTTTTATACGTTCGCGGTTAGTGTCCTGACTGGCCAATTCGTACCCGGGCAATCCGGCTCTGTAGCGTACCAGATTCAGATATTTGACAATATCGGGATTGGTCGGGTCAATTTCGTTTAAAGCCTCGGCATAACTGAGATATACCTCCGCCAGCCTGAATACCGGACACTGTTTGGGATAATTCCCCGAATAAGTAATATCCTCGTCATTCACCCATTTCACGATCAGATATCCGCTCCGGAACGAGGGTCTGTCTGTTTCGAAATATCCGTCCAGCGCCGAAAACCGCATATCGATATAATAATATGGAGTTGCCAGATCGTCCTGTTTCCAGCCTCTTCCCTGAAATCCCAGAGTAGCATAGAAACGGGCTTCACGATTCAGGCATCTTGCCGGAGGAGCCTGCACTATGGCGCTCGCCAGCCAGTTGGTTTTTACCGGCGAAGCCTCCGAGGTCTCTCTTCCCTGGATATAAAAGCCATCGCCGGCAGTAGCGGGTCCCATGTCGTTATACAGAGCATTATTTTCTTCTTCAATGGTTTTACCGTTGTTCATAAAGAATGCGTCCACTATTTTCTGGATAGCGACAACTTTGCCCGTGTACATGGAACTTGTCGATTTATGACCTCTGGGCCATCCTAATAAAGTGCAGTCCGCTTGCTGATTTCCAATATTGATTTGCCAGATGACTTCCGAATTCCAGTAATTTATTCCTCCTGCAAACAGGGCTTTGTATGAACGGTAAGGGTCTATGTTTGCGGGTCCGTCTGGCCATTGTACATCGTTTCCCGGGAAATCGCCGAGCGGAACGGTTTTTTCGTCCGCCGGCAGAGCAAGCAGTTCGTAATAACCCAGATCGATAATATCCCTGTATGCCTTTGCCGCCGAATCCCATTTTTCTCTTTTATATTCGGGATTGATATACGGTACGCCGTCGGGATTGACAAATGTCGTTTCGTAATCTTTGTTTCCGTTGACAAGTTTGCTTGCAGCCCAAAGCAGTACTCTTGCTTTCAAAGCCATCGCCGCGCCTTTCGACGGACGCCCCAAATCGGTCTGGATAATATCTGCCTGATGCGGCAGTTTTTCGATCACCGCATTCAGTTCGTTTACCAGAAAATCCACACATTCGTCCACAGTGTTTCTCGTTGTAGGATAATCTTCCAGCGAATAGTCCACAGTATGGTCGATAATCACAAACGGACCGTATATTTCCAGCAGCAGCGAATAATAGTATGCCCTGAGGAAACGCACATCCATATTATAAGTTTCCACTTCGCCCTCGGCCAGCAGACGGTCGTTGGCAAGATGCGAATTTTCCAGAAACTGGTTGCAGATACGGATGGAACGGTACATGTTTTTCCAGAAATTCAATCCGTCCGGAATATTGTCGGGATGATATTTCCCCTGAGCCAGCTGTAGACACTGATATACGTCCCTGCCACCGTATCCTTCATCTCCTCCTCCGCTGAAAGGCCATGACGCTTCCCTCGAATGGAGTATGGGCAGTCTGCCGTAACATGCAGCCCAGGCTTCGCGGATGTTTTTACGTGAAAACCAGATGTCGTTCAGTGCATCTACCTCGTGCAGATATTCTTCCGATTCCAGATAGTTGCACGAATATGTACCGGCGCAAAGCGTTACGGTCAAAATAATAACATATATTTTACATTTTTCACAAAAAAATCTTTTCATAATAATAATTGTATTAAAGTTTAAAATCAATTTCCAGACCTAAAGATACGGTCAGTTTCAAAGGATATGCCCACGAATCGGTCTGTTCCGGATTCCAGTCCTTAAATTTCGAAAACGTATGCAGGTTTTCTCCTCTCCCGTAGAAATATATGCTTTTAAACGGCAGATTCGTCGCCCTCGGAATCCATGTATATCCGAGTTCCACGTCGGCAATTCTCCAGTACGATGCTTCTCTCATCCAGAAAGACGATACCTGAGTATTGTTTTGATTGTCTGTCCCTATTCCCAGACGCGGGTATTGAGCATCCGCTCTTTCGGTAGCCTTTGTTCCCGAATACGATTCCGGCGTCCAATGGTCGTTCGCCGAAGCGTGATAAATCGCCGACTGGTAATTTGCTCCCGAAATATTCGAGATACTGAAAGGCGCTCTGTCCGTAATAAAACGGAACATGCCTGATTTGCCGATGATACGCGCTGCAAGTGTCCACCGTTTATAACTCAGGTCAAAAGCCAGCGAATATGTCCATTTGGGAATGGAGCATCCCATCCATACGCGGTCTTCCGTGTTCACCAGTCCGTCGCCGTTGATGTCCTTGTATTTAATATCTCCGGGCATTACTTCGCTCCATGTCTGTACGGGACTGTTGTCTATGTCGTCCTGATCCTTGAACAGACCCAGTGCAAGATAACTCAACCTGTTTCCGTACATCTCGCCTATCCCGCTCTGATAGGGCATTCGCGGGTCTAACTGACCGTTTTCGATGATTTCATTGTCATTATAACCGAGAACTCCGCGGATATAGTTAATCCTGAAATTATCCCATACTTTGGCGTATGTAACATCCAGATCGAGACCCCGTGATACCATCTCGCCGAGATTGGCTTTGGGAGTGGAAGGTAATCCGAGTGTTGCCGGCAAATAACTCAGATCAACCAGCTGGTCGATACGCCTGTTTTCGTACAGATCCAGCACTACTTTCAACTGGTCGAACAGTCCAAATTCCAGAGCCACGTCCGTTTTGATATTCTTTTCCCAGGTCAGTCCCAACTGTTCCAGCCTGCTTTCGCCTACGCCGTTTATTGTTTCGCCGCTGAAAGCCGCGCCTCCAAATCCGAAAGTATATCCTGTCGAACTGCTGGTCGTTGCCATATACCCGAAACGCGCGGCGTTTCCCGTAGAACCGACTATACCGTACGAAGCCCTTACTTTGAGGAAATCGACCACTTCTTTTACCGGTTTCCAGAACGGTTCACTCGAAATCAGCCATCCCGCTCCTATGGACGGGAAATACGACCATCGCTTGTCGGGAGTGAACATCTGCGAACCTGAGCCGCCAAAATTGATGTCCATAAAATAACGCGACACCCAGTCAAATGCTACCCGTCCGGCAAGAGACTGTTCGTGCAGCGGCAAAGCGTTGATGAGCAGTTCTCCTCCGCTTCCTTCGGGAGCATCGTTGAGTCTTTCTCTCTGTTTATACAGAATCAAACCCGTGAGGTAGAATCTGTCGTCGAAGAAACGGTGTCCGTAATTAACGCTTCCCTGAACTTCGAACAGACGGTGACCCGTAGGCGATTCCTTTTCAAACTGCATTTTTTCGTCTATATTCGGGGTAGCGCTAACAGTTAAGAGGTTGCCGTTTTCGTCGCGTCCGCTGCCCATATAACTGTTGGTATAGTCAATCCGGTGTTGCTGATAGTTTTTCATGTAACGGTGCCGGTAATTGTTTTCTTTGGTGAACGAAATTATTCCCGTAACAAACAGTCCGGGGATTAACATGTCCAATTTCTGTGTCAAATTTGCATTTGCCGACATGACGTTGGAATAAAACCGGGCAAAACCTGTCCTGTTGAGCAGGGAATATGGATTTCTTAATCCTTCGGGTTCGACAGGAGCCGTACCGTTGGAATAATATGCCGGATAAAGTGTCGGATTGATACGGTTGATTAATTGCAGCAAATTGTTGGACGACTGTCCGGGTTCGGTAGTGGTATTGTACCTTCCGTCAAGACTTATGCCCAGCGTTGTGGTAGAGGTAATATCCGCTTTAAGGCTCGACCGGAAATTGAACTGACTGTATTTGGCATTGGAATCGTATTCGGCAATTTCGCCTTTGAACATGCCGTCTTCGGAATAGAAACCTCCCGAAGCATAATATGTCACCACATTACCGCCTCCGCTAATGTTGAAATTCCCTTTATGCGCAAAATTGTTTTGCTTAAAAAGAGTATTGTACCAGTCCACATTCGGATATTCGTCCATGTTACTGTCTCTGAACAGCGCTATTTCGTCGTCGGTGTAAACGAGTCTGTCGCCTCTGACAATCGATGCTTCATTCATCATTGTGGCATAAGTTGCAGCATCTACCCAGTCCGGCTTGTAAGTTGAATTGGTCACCGATGAAGCATAACTGAAGCGGACTGTTGGCCTTTCGGCGATTTTCCCGCTCCTTGTCTTGATCACAATTATACCGTTAGCGCCTTCGAGACCGTAAACCGTCGCCGCCGAAGCGTCTTTCAATACCGAAAAGCTTTCGATATCGTTAGGATCGACATCGTCCAGCGTGCGTTTCAGCCCGTCGATAAGAATCAGAGGCTCGCTGCTTCCCCCTACGGAGTTGATACCGCGAATGATGAAGCTTGCCCCGTCTTTTCCGGGCTGTCCCGTCGACTGTACGAAAGTAACGCCCGCAACCCGTCCTGCCAATTGATTTGTCAGCGAACGTGTAGGAGCTCTCAATTCTGCAGGATTTACCGTTGTGATTGCACCCACGACACTCACTTTGGTCTGTGTTCCTGTGGCTGTGACTACAACCTCGTCGCTTTCCTGCATGTTTATACGCAGGTCTTTCAATTCGTCCGGAGTTTTCCCGCTCAAATCCATTTCAACACTTTTATACGAGAGGAAAGAAAACACAATTACCGACTTTACAGGCACACTGGCCATTAAAAACTTGCCGTCGGAATCACTGACAGTACCGCGCAGCGCATTCGATTTTACATATACATTTACACCTTGCAATGTTTCGTTCTTTTCATCGACAACAACACCGCTTATGGTAACGCTCTGCTGTGCATGCAGCGCAAGCGTAAAAGTACATACCCATACGGCTACAAATATGTTCCGTACTGTTCTTATTAAAACTTTCTTTTGTCTATTCATTTCATTTCTTTTATAAATCAATTAATATTTAATATTTTTTGATGGATATCGCCATCATCGTTTACAGCTGATATAACAGCTTATTATTTGGTATTGTACCAAAACAGGTCATTTGTTCTTTTATTTATTCATAGGCAACATGGTTTTAAAGGTTTTTTAGAATATTTACATAAACAGCATTTATCGGCATAAGGTTGCAGTACCGCAGTTTTATCTCTGCGGTTACGACAAAAAGAAAAATTTTTCTGTAAATGCGCGTTACGCCGGATTTGCTCTCTCTCTCTCTCTCTCTCTCTCTCTCTCTCTCTCTCTCTCTCTCTCTCTCTCTCTCTCTCTCTAACACACACACAGTATTAATATTAATATATATTTTATTTTTTATATATAAATATATATAATAATAAAACAAAAAAGATAAAATTTTTAAAAATGAGGGTGAGTTATAGAGAGAGAGAGAGAGAGAGAGAGAGAGAGAGAGAGAGAGAGAGAGAGAGAGAGAGAGAGAGAGCAAGAAGCGGGCCAAA